>CAYNCU010000025.1:0-25959 GCA_964395765.1 uncultured Roseivirgaceae bacterium
CCCATAGGTGGTGATGGTGCTGGTTTCGTCATAAAAAGGGAGAAAATACTCTCCGGGTCCCGTATAGTCCTGCGATTTATAAATGACCAGATGTTGTGGTTTACCGGCGAGGTAAAAATTTACGGCTCCATATTTAATATAGGCGTCTGAGGTTCCGTCACTCAAGGCTATCCTCACCACTTCCTGCCCGGGGAAAGGAACGACTCCTGCTTTAACACGGTAAGATCGGTCAACATCAAAATATTTTAATCCCATGAATTTTTCATGTTTTGCCACGAAGGGAGATTCCCCGTCACTTTTCATAAAATTGTCTTTCTCCAAACGCGAATGCCTGATAGAATCTTCATAATTACCGGATACCGGAACATGATTGGCGGGGAATAATTCAAAAAGTATAATAACAATAACGATAACGATCGTAGCGATTAGGAATGTTTTCTTCATTATTTAAACATGTTGATTCAGGTAAATCACTCGTTCAAAGGCAAAGATAAAACGGGATATGGTTTTATGGGTCCTGCCGAACAATTTTGATCATTCACAGGATTCCTTCATCCGCAAAACTGAAATACCTGTGATCGGTAAATATTAAGTGATCAATAACCGGAATTTCCAGTAAAAGTCCCGATTCCTTTAATTTTTTAGTAAGATTTAAATCAGCCTCGCTGGGTTTTAGATTACCCGACGGATGATTGTGTACAAGAATGATGGATGAACCTTTTGCGTCCAGGGCCATTTTGAATATTACCTTGGGGTCGGCGACGGTACCGGCAAGTCCGCCGGAACTTACTTTCCGCACTTCGATAACATAATTGGCCCGGTTTAAAATAATTATCCAGAACTCCTCCACCCCGGTGTCCATCAGGGATGGCCTGATAATTTTCCATGCATCTTCGGAGCAGGTTATCCTGGGCTTTTCGGATGGGGAATGGCTATCGCGCCGTCGTCCCAATTCGAGAGCGCTGACTATACTGATGGCCCTGGCCTTACCTATGCCATTGATCTTTATAAGATCATGAACACTTAACCTTGCGAGTTCATTCAGGTTGTAATTCACGGTAAGTAAAAGCGTTTTGGCAAGGTCTACGGCGTTCAACTGCCTGGTTCCTGACCCGATAATTATGCCGAGTAATTCAGCGTCGGAAAGTGCGGCTTTGCCTTTCAGTAAAAGTTTTTCACGGGGACGGTCTTCTTCCGCCCACTGCAAAATCCTTTGACAGGATTGATTGACTGTTTTTTTCATAGCTGTTGAATTTGTTCATAATATATATATTTAGCGGGAAAATTAAAAAACACTGCTGCAATCTTATCTGAGCAGAGGTCAGCGGCATGAAGATTAAGACTTCGGTAATTGAGGGTGCTAGGCTAAATGATGTACGAACTTAGCCAGGTTTGATTTCTTATTGGAAGCGTTATTCTTATGAATAATATTTTTCTTTGCCAGTTTATCCAGCATACCGGATACTTTCTTATATAATTCCTCTGCTTCGGCCTTATTGGTGGAGGCTTTGAGCTTCTTCATGTAGGTTCTGGTCGTCTTAAGATAATACCGGTTCCTTAAATGTTTTCTCTCGTTAGTCCTGTTCCTTTTTATTGCCGACTTATGGTTTGCCATATCTTATTATTCCACTTTTAGTTAAATTTCAGGAGGGCAAAAATAGCCATTTCCGGATATTTTAACAGCCTTTGATCATTCTTTTTCTGCCTTTATCAAAAAATCCCTGAATGATGCAGTATTATATTCTGCCATTCCTTCTCTTTTCATGATAATTTTCCCCTCGGGGGAAATAACATAAGTGGTCGGAACAACATTTCCAGAGAAAATTTGCGGGATTCCGCTCAGGGGTTTATAAATATTGAAGGAAAATCCCCTTTTTTCGGCAAAATGCCTCGCTTTTTCGAAATCATTATTCACCGAAACCATTATGAAAGCTATATTTTCCTTGTTGACGGAAGTATATAGTTTATTGATATCGGGCATTTCGGCAATGCAGGGGGGACACCAGGTAGCCCAGAAATTGAGAAAGACGACCTTTCCTTTAAGGGAAGCGCCGTCAAGAATATTCCCGTGTTGGTCTATGAAGCGGAAACCGTAATCTGTTGTCCCATATACCTGATCCGAATGTATCTTCGGCCTGATGATTCCGGTTTTAAGCACTATGGACTGTAGGCTTCCCAAAACAACGGTATAGAGACCGGTGATATACAACAGGCCGATAATCCCTACAATGATGCCCCATTCGGTCAATTCTCTTTTTAAAGTTTTTTTCTTTCGGGCAGGATCTGTTGAATTTTTGTTCTGATTCATAACACAGGTCCAAAGATAATCAAAGCGGGAATTAACAAGCGATCAAAAATACGGGTCCTGATCAGCCGAGATCGGCATATTTGGATAAGGTAGCTTCGTTAAGGAGAACTATTTCCTTGTCCTTTTCATCAATAACACCTTCATCTTTAAATTCCTTAAGGACGCGGATGGCGCTTTCCCGGGTCATGGCTGTAAAATCGGCGATATCCTGCTTGGACAGGTTTTTGATGGATCCGTTTTCATAGATATGTTTCTGCAGGAAAATCAGGGCTTCTGCAATCCTGCCTTCCATATTTTTCTGTGTTATCGTTACAAAGCGCTGAAATGACTCGATTGATTTCAGGCTTAAATACCGGATAAATTCTTCCGCAAATCTGGAATTCATCCTTACTACCTTTTTAAAATTGTTGGCATCGATAAAACAGGCATCGGAGTCAACAATAGCCATGAGTGAAAAGTGATGTCGGTTGTCAACATACATACCCGGTCCACTATTGATCTCAAAGGGTTTTACAATATTCAGTATCAGGTTTTTATCTCTCAGGCCTTCGATGTAGGCCTTGGCCATACCGGTATTGATAATTACGATGTGAGTCATAGGTGAGCCCTGTTTGAAAATCACCTCACCCTGTTTAAAATGAACCTCGATCCGGTTCTCATTCATGACCTCCAGCTCCTCGTCTTTAAGCAATTTAAAAAGCTCATTTCTGCGAAAGCATTTTCTGCAATCCAGGCACTTAAAATCATTAATGAATACTGCCATTGCTAACCGATAAAAATATTTAATAAAACCGAGTTCCGGATTTATGGATCATTTCCGAATAAAAAGCAAAGGTAATTACCAATACCTGATCGGTAATTAAATTTCGTGATTAATATCAATTATTTTTTGCGATTTATCAATGATTACAAAATAAATATCATTTCTCCGGCGGCATACATCATGCATATGAAGTTGTTCGGAATGACGTTGGGGGGGAAATTTGTTGCAATATAAAAACATGATTTTTAGCTACTGATTTTTTTTACAGCTTTTTGAAAAATGTGGTTTTTTATTATGAATGCGGATTTTTTCAACAATAAATGCGGAGAAACAGAATGAAAAGGTACAGAAAAATTTATACGGTACTGGGATTGCTTCTATTCACGGCTTCGTGTACCTATTATACAAACGAACCACCGCCCATCTCGGAAGCCCGACCTACTCTTGAGGCTAGACATGTTTCGGTTCCACCGAACTCGATTAATGCTTCCTATTGGGCCACGGCAACTTACCTGACAGTTAATGTAAAAGACATTAATACAAAGATGGTCTCGCCAGGGGATGGTTTATTGAACGTAAATGGTATGTACAATGGCGTAAGTGATTTTAACGGGGGAGACTCAGCCGAGTTAACCCTAAAGGCAGCCTATGATGATGAAAATCTCTATATCCTCGCCAGTTGGAATGATAAAACGCTGAATGTTTCAGGGAACAACTGGTATTACAATGGCCCATCCGATCCATTAAAAGATGAAAGTAGTGCCGGATGGACTTCACAGGGAAGCGATGATGAATTAATTCTTGCTTTCAACAAAAGCGGGAAAACCCGCGATATCTGGAAATGGAGCCTGGCTTTATCAGAACCCTTGGGATACGCCATTGACATGTATGATAACGGTAGTCAATGGTCCAATGATGCAGGCGATCAAATGTTTGTCAGGAATTCAATGAGCGACAGTTACCGTTCCGGTCCCAAATATGAATGGAACGGCAAACAACAGTCTGTCGACCGAGATCCTGCCGGATCGACCGTACTTGATCCTCTGGACTTTCTACTGAATAAGACTGATTTTACGGAGGATGTTGCCAACGGGGAAGATTTATTTCAGAGTCATTGTTCTTTCTGTCATGGTAGCCATGGCCAGGGTCATGCACCGTTTGATACACTTGCGGTTTCGCTGGTCAATGGTGCGACTTATAACAGGAGTCTGTACTCTTCATCGATTGACAATAGATTAGCTGCTGATTCTACCCACGATGGGGCTAAATATTGGAATGAACTCAGTAAACAGGACAAAATTGATGTTTTTGCCCGGATAAGGACCTTTAACGGAATTCCAGGCTATTATCTTCAGAATCCGTCAGGCAGTGCTTCCGATATCCGCGCTTTATCCAATATCCAACTGTCGAGGATCAATACTTCATCATCCAACTCAGGCTATAAGGTTTTATTTATCAGGAAATTAAATACCGGTAAAGACGATGATGTACAGTTCGACCTTTCTACCGGAAGACAATTTGAATTTGATGTGTATTTAATGGACAACGATATCCTGAATAAAATAGGAAAAACGTCAGAACAATTGACTTTTAAATGATGAACATAATTAAAAACAGACTACAGGATTCAACAATTATGAAAATGAATAACAATAAAAGGGATATAGGTTTGGGGTCGGCCATAATCATATTAACAATATTTTTTCTTTTTGGACTTGATGCCTGTACCTATGATACATTGAAATATATATCACCTGAGACTCCTGACACGGTAAGTTTTTCAAATGACCTAATTCCATTTTTTACTGAAAATTGCGCTATGTCAGGATGCCATATCGCGGGAGGACAGACTCCCGATCTGAGTTCGGCTAATGCTTATAACTCATTGACCCAATTAGGATATATTGAGACCGACACAAGTAAAGCGGCTGAAAGTGTGATTTACCAGAAAATTACAACCGGCTCCATGGCACAATATGCCAATGATCAGGGTCGTGCTTTACTTTTAAAATGGATTGAACAAGGAGCAAAGAACAATTAAAACGCATAAAAATGAAAAATTGGATTCGAATTTATTATAGTTTGATTTTCCTGGCATTAATTTTTTTACCTTACACAGTTCTAAGGGCCCAGGATCAACCGCAGCAGGAAGACCGTAAAGAACCTGCACGAAACGCTTTTAACAGCCCGATATTAATTGATAATCAAACCGACGTTGTCAACATTCCCAAGACCCTCCAGTGGGACATTCAACACCGTTTCGGAACTGTGGCTAACGGGGCAAAAGATCTTTTCGGAATATTTGCACCTTCCAATATCAGACTGGGATTCAGTTATACGCCAATAAAAAATCTCGCTGTTGGAATCGGGATTTCTAAAATCGTAATTTCCAATCCTACAATGGATTACAGTGTGAAGTATAAAATATTTCAACAAACCAAATCCAACAGTATGCCTGTAAACATTACCTATTTCGGTGAAATGGGACAGGATACACGGGGAGGCGAATACTTTGTGAAATATGCTCACAGGTTTTCTTTCTTCAATGAATTAATCATTTCGAGGAGGTTTGGGCCTTATTTTTCAGCCCAGGTAGCCCCGATGATCTCTCATTTTAACGCAGTGGATACACTTTTCAGCAATGATATATTTGGAATTAATGTGGCAGCTAAAATCAAGGTAAGTGCAATGGGAAGTGTTGAATTGGCGTGGACTCAACCATTGAATCAACATGATGTAAATACTGCCGAAGATCCGAATTTCAAAAAAGATGCCGGGCCTAAACCTAATTTTTCATTGGGTTACGAAATAATGACAAGCGGGCATGCTTTTCAGATCTTTTTTACGACGTACAGGGATATATTGCCACAAAATAATCTTTCATACAACACCAATTCCTTATCAAACGATGTAAATGGCAAAAACAAGTTGGGGTTCCTGATCGGGTTCAACCTGACCAGGTTGTGGAATTTTTAAACGAAAGGGACAATGGCATCCGATGATAAAAGACCTTCAAGGAGAAAATTTCTTGGAAATACACTAAAAATAGGAACTTTTCTTGCTGCCGGAATGACTCCGGCTTTAGGTAACACCGATCCGGAAGAAAAGAAAAAATCCGGTGAAAAAATTAAAGTGCTGACTGCGGATGGGAAATTAATAGAGATTGACAAGGAACAGACGGAATGTAAAATTAATCCCTGTGAATCCCCAAAAGGCCAGGCTGCACGTGAGGGAATTCCCGGAAGAAAATTCGTTATGGTAATTGACCTTGCCCGGTGCAAGAATGCCAGGCAATGTATAGCCGGTTGCCAGAAAGGACATCACCTCGCCGCTGATACAGAGTGGATGAAAGTGTACCTGATGAAGGATAATAAGAGCGGTGAACCCTATTGGAATCCAAGACCCTGCTTTCATTGCGGAGACCCTCCCTGTGTTAAGGTCTGCCCTGTGGGTGCCACCTTTAAACGGCAGGACGGACTGGTCTTGGTCGATGAAAACCGTTGCATAGGCTGTAAATTCTGTATTGTTGCCTGCCCCTATTCCGTTCGTGTTTTTAACTGGAAAAAACCGCCCCAATCCCCTGTCAGGGAAGGACAATATTCGCCCGAAACAGGCGATCCTGCCAGGATAGGAACAGTGGGGAAATGTGATTTTTGCCCGGACCTGATAAGAAAGGGAAAACTCCCGCATTGTGTAACCAGTTGCCCGATGGGTACTTTGTATTTCGGCGATTTGAATGAGGATACGGTGACCAATGGAACCGAAACAAGGAGATTTAGTGAATTAATCGCAGAAAGGGCCGGTTACCGGTACCGCGAAGAATTGGGAACTCATCCCAGTGTTTATTACCTGCCACCTGTTGATCGTATGTTTGATTATAAAACCGGACTCAAGGATCAGCCGGAAAATCAGATGAAAATATACGATGAGATCATCCATGACGGTGAACTAAATGAGAATTGATATGGAAGCGATTGAAAATCGTGATTTAATAAAGGAATTTATCCCCAGGCTGGAAAAACCATCGGTTAAATGGTATGTATGGACAGCCATATTAATCGCTCTAAACTTATTGGGAATGTTTGCCCTTCTGCATCAATTCCTGAAAGGGCAGATCGTCACCGGAATGCGAGATTATGTTCCCTGGGGCATATATACAGCCAACTTTGTATTTTTTATGGGGCTAAGTTATGCCGGAGCGCTGATCTCCTGTGGGATGCAATTGTTCAGGATTCAGTGGGGAAAACCTTTGCTCAGGATGGCGGAATTAATTACGGTTTCTTCACTGATCGTGGGTGCACCTTATATATTGTTCTGCCTGGGCCGGCTCGACCGGATCTATTTCCTGTTCCTGCATGGCAGAATTCAATCCCCCATCACGTGGGATGTGATCGCCATTACTACCGATCTTGTTTTCTGCATCTCATTTTTATACATGACCCATATCAAGGACTTTGCAAAACTAAGGGATTATGCGGGAATGAAAGTATCTCCTTGGCGCATGAAATTTTACAGAATTTTGTCTCTCGGATACCAGGGAAGTCCCCAACAGGAAAAAAACCTGCAACAGGCCCTGGATATTATGGCATTGATTATCATTCCAACGGCTATTATCGCTTATTCACTGCTTTCGTGGCTCTTCGGAATGAGCTTACGCCCTGGATGGCATAGCACGATCTTCGGACCGTATTTTGTCATTACGGCGGCCTATTCAGGAATTGCTCTTCTGATCTTCATAATGTGGATTTACAGGAAAATCTATAAGGTAGATAATTTCATCACCAAAAAGCATTTTAATTACCTTTCGATCGCTCTCCTGCTAATGTGCCTGTTCTATATCTATTTTTCTTTCAGTGAATACATAACCCAATGGTATAATATTACGGAAACCACATCGAGGCTTTTTGCCAACCTTTTCTTTTCCTCTCATTTTGCCTGGCTTTCCGATATTCACATATTATTCACCATGATCATACCTGTTATTGTTTTGTCGTTACCCTGGTTCCGCACGATTAACGGAGTTACTCTGATATCTTTCCTGGTGGTTATCGGACTTTGGATCAAGCGGTATCTGATTGTTGTACCGACGCTTGAAACGCCTTTCTTCCCGATACAGGATGTAAGACCGGCCTGGGCTCATTATTCGGTATCATGGGTGGAGCTGGCCCTTACGATTGCGGGGATTTCGCTCATGATCCTGATATTTAAGATTGCCTCCAAACTGGCTCCCATTATTCCGGTTTCGGAAATAGAGGATAAACAACATACAAGACCCGTTATGGATTTTAATGTACATGGAAAGTAATTTAAATTTGGATATACGGATATGAAACCGGAAATAAAATATAGATCGCTGATTCTGGCTATTTCGCTTTTCTGTTTCATTACGACAGAAATTTATGCCCAGGACAGTGGAACGAAGGAAAGAACCCGGTTAACACTTAGCTATGAGAAGCTGGGGAATAACGATAAGAAGCTTAAGGTGAGCCTCACGGCAGGAAGAGGAAGGGAATTACAAAGAATTGAAGGTGCTACCATTTTTTTATCCGAATCGGCCAATGATTCCACTTATACCCTGGCAGAAATTACAACCGATGCCCACGGTACATCCGAACTGGATATTAAGTCAGGTTACCCTTTCATTAAGGATAATGACGGATTTACATCATTCTCGGCGACTTATGCAGGAGACGATCATTTCAGGAAAAGCAGCAGCGAAATAACGATTAAAGATGTCCAACTGGAATTGAATGCAACAGAGGAGGATTCTGTAAAATCAGTCAGTGTTTTTGCTTACGAAATCGATAATTCCGGTGCCAGAATTCCTGTGGAAGGGCTTGATATTAATGTCGGTGTAAGGAGATTATTCAGTATACTGCAGATCGGACAAATTCAAACCGATGCCGACGGAAAAGGAAGCATTGAATTTCCGAATAATATTCCCGGGGATTCGCTGGGAATGCTGGTTGTTTTGGCGAAAATAGATGATAATGAATATTACGGGACCGTTAATTCTCAGAAAACAATGCAGTGGGGTTTGCCGGTTTCCTATGCGGTGAAACCCTTGCCTCGTCAATTGTGGTCCAATGAAGCGCCTCTCTGGATGATAATTTCCGTGTTTCTTGTACTTTCTGCTGCCTGGTTTCATTTTGTTATGGCCATTATTCGCGTGGTGCGGGTAAAGAAGGCGACCGATAAAACAATTGTGGTGAATTAGTAACATTGGCAAAGAAATTGTATATTAAAATTAAATAATTATAAAAAGGAGGTTTATATGAAAACTAAATTTTCGATGATTTTTGGAGGGGTCCTGGTAATGGCCTTTGCTTTGATATTATTATCCTTTACCTATCCTGCAAAAAAATTAGACGACTGGGTGGTTCCTGAAAAATATAAAACCATGAAAAACCCATATGCGGGTAAAAAGGATGCCGACCAGATCGGTAAAAATCTTTTCAAAATGCATTGCGCTTCCTGTCATGGTAAAGAAGGCCATGGCGATGGTACAAAAGCAGCAATGCTTCAAACTGATCTGCGGGACTTTGCCAGCAGTGAAGTTCAGTCACAGACCGATGGCACTTTATATTATAAAGCCATAATCGGGAAGGATGAAATGCCGAACTTCGAAAAGAAAATAACTTCGGAAGAAGATCGTTGGATGTTAATTAATTATTTAAGAACCTTGAAACAATAATTAATATCTTCTAATTAAATAGAAAAGGAGGGAATTTTTCCTCCTTTTTTATTTATTTAACATTGAAAGATTTATGAATATTAAAAATTAAAATTGCCGGTCCATTGAACAATATTAGTATCAATAATCAGGATTTCAATTTTAAAAAATAAAAAAATGAGGATATGTTTTATATCCTCATCGAAGCAGTTAATTTAAAAAATCTATAACTTTTTAATATAATTTACCAATAACCAGCGGTCTTGCTCGGAAGGTATCTTTTTCTCAAAACTGGGCATATCCCCTTTTCCAAAGACCGTTTTATAGTAAACAGATCCATCCGGTTCTGCTTTAAATTTACTTGATGTTAAATCCGAAACTTTTGTTTTTAGCGTTGCCGCCTTGGTTCCGTCGCCTTTTCCCTTAGTACCATGGCAAGACCTGCAATGTGTTATAAACAGCCTCTTGCCGTCCTGGTCTTCGTCTTTATTATTGGCATAGGGATTTTTCATTTTTAAATATTTTTCAGGAACCGGCCATTTATCATCCTGATTGATTTTATTTTTCATCGAAAATAATATTAACGATGCGCAAATAAAGAATGAAATTATTATAATATTTTTCATAGGCTTTTAATAAATAGTATGTAAAATTTAATCTATCGATAGTAAATTATATCCTGCTGATTTTATATATTCTGAGGAAGACAAAAATAATTATGCCCCATGTAACGGCGATCAGACCATTTACCAATAACAATAAAGAGATAGGCGCATTTGCGCTTGCTGCCCAAAGCGTTCTTTTATTTTCAGAGTGATCCATAAGCAAAGGGACTCCCCAATTAATTACTTTACTTACTTCCGTTTTGGCATAAGTATCAGAATCCTGAATTTTAACTATGATTTTTACATTCCCCAATGTATCTCCAGGAAGATCATTCGGGAACTCAACACTCGCTTCTCCATTTTCATCTGTTGTGCTGAAGACATCCCCAATCGGAAGGGGACTAAAACTCCTGTCTACATAAAAATAAAGGTCAAGATCAGGAATCGGTTTTCCTACTGCCTCATTATTATATTCAAATGCCTGAGCCGTAATTAGTTTTTTATCACCCTGTTTATGAAAATTAAGTTTAATTATCGCAGGCTTGTTTTGCGCTCTCAACTGAAAAATACCACAAAAAATAAATGAAGCCACTAAAAATATTTTTATTAAACACAGGTTATTTATTTTTTTAATCATCATTTTTTTAATGATTTAGTTAGTCTGAAGTTTGATGGCCCCTTCTTTTTCTTCTTTAATCTCCCATATTGGCACGACAGGAAATAGCTTTATTAAAATAGTCATTATCAA
The DNA here is from genome assembly GCA_964395765.1 of uncultured Roseivirgaceae bacterium. Taxonomy (GTDB): domain Bacteria; phylum Bacteroidota; class Bacteroidia; order Cytophagales; family Cyclobacteriaceae; genus DATDPY01. Next base: position 11,098 of record CAYNCU010000025.1, read on the forward strand.
TAATACCCCCGCAAAGGAAGCGCAAGTGATAGCCCATTCTTCCCAAGTTGGAATGTAATGTAAATAGGAAGAGGGGACGTCCTCAATAGGCAAATAAGTATGCTGAAGGGCAGGAACAACAATCAGAAATCTTTTCAACCATGCGCCAAGGATGACTAAAAACGAAATCAACAAAGCCGGCAATGGTTTTCTGAAAGGCCTTATGAGAAGTAATATAATTGGTAGTATTAGTCCTGTAATCTGAACAAACCAGTAAATAGGGGCATATTTCCCTGAAAATAGCCCGGTTATGAGCTGCCCTTCCACGCCAACCATTTTAAATGCCGGCGCCAGATATTCATTAATATTAAAATAGAGGTAAACCAGGGACAAGAGGACCAGCAATTTACTCATATTGTCAAAATGAAGATCTGTAATATAATCACTCAATTTTAAAAATTTTCTTATATAAAACATGGCAACAATAATGCAGGCAGCCCCTACCATAAAGGCCCCGGAAACAAAATAAGGACCCAGATTAGTGCTGTCCCATCCGGGTCGCCAGGTAGTGGCGAACAACCATGAGGTGACCGTATGAATCGCAAAAGCGACAGGAATAACCAGAATTCCGAGTATTGCTGTTATTTGTTTCAGGATTTTAAATTGATCTTTCTTGAATTTCCAGTTGAAAGATAAAATGGTGTAAAGTTTTTTCTGCCATTTGGGAACGTTAGTCAATTTATCACGACAGAGGGCGATGTCTGGAAGTAAGGATACAAATAGCAATAAAAAACTAATCATCAGATAAGTAGTGATGACAATTACATCCCAAATGATCGGGGACTGAATTCTTCCATATCTGAACACATTAAAAAATCTGTCCGGTCGACCCATATCAATTATAATAGTCATGGCAGCACAGATGATAGCGGCTACCGCTATTATTTCTGATATTCGGTTGAGCGGTGTGGCCCACGTAGCTTTGGAAAGTTTTAATATTGAGCTGACCAGGGATCCTACAAGACTTACGGCTACAAAAAAAACGAAATTAGAAATATAAATTCCCCATGAAGTATAATCCCGCATGGCAGTTACGATCAAGCCATATCGTAATTGACGATAATAAGCATAAGCCCCAATCAGTATGACAACAAGCAGTATGGCGACCCAGATTTTTAATCGTTTGCTGGGTTTATCTATATGATTAAGTAAATCCTTTTCTATAAGATCGCTGTCCTTTTCCGACAATTCAATTTTATCGAGCTTTGTAATTATATCATTCATGTTAAAAAAATTAAGAATTTACATTTTCCCGATTATCCTCAAACGGAAATAGCCGGTCTACCGGGGGCAGGTAATATATATTAGGTTTAGTTCCAAGTTCTTCCATATACCGGTACCCTCCCTTATCACGCAATAATTTACTGAGCCGGAAAGTTTCAGAACCATTGGTAACACTGTCTTCAAGGGCATTCCCGAAAAACAAAGTACCGTTTGGGCAAGATGTTACACAAGGTGGTAATTTATTCTCTTTAAGCATATCGGGACAAAAATCACATTTTTCGACCGTACCTCTTCTGGCGGGAACACTGGTTTCTGGTGAATAATCTTTCAAGGATGTTTTTGAATTAGGAGGCTCTCCCCAGTTAAATACCCTGGCAGAGTAGGGACATGCCGCCATACAAAATCTACATCCGATGCAACGTGTATTATCAATTAATACAATATTATCGCTGCGTTTGAATGTGGCGCCTACCGGGCAAACCTTTACACAAGGCGGGTTATCACATTGAAAACATTTTTTCGGCATCCAATAAGGAGAGGATTTCGGATTATCCTGCATTTTCAGTACCTTGATAAAAGGGTGGTCCCAATTTAAATTATGATGTTTGGCGCAGCCTTCAACACATTTTCTTGCATCCCGGCACCTTGATAGGTCAACTACAAGAACAAACTTTTTCCCCGGAATCCCTTTCCTGGCTTTTTGTAATGATTCGGGAACAATGTACTTTTCTTCCACCTCAGATTTCAATACAGTAACTAGTTTTCCATCCGGCGTTAATGTTGTAATTTTCTCATCCTTTCTAAACCTGTTGATTAATCCGGAAATTATTTTATTGGAAGCTACGGCTCCAATTCCGCCAGTCAGGAATAGTTTAAAAAACTTACGTCTTTCTGAAGGGTTTATTTTTTCTCTTTTCATTTCTAAAAATGATAAAAAATTGTATCAGAAAAATAACTTGAATTTCAATTAAATTTTAAAAAAAAGGCTGCTTAATTGAATTATATTGGGATAAGATTTTAAAATCTATTTTTAAATTTAAAAACTTTAAACAATTAAAATAAGGCAGATATCCATGATTTAAATCAACCAAAATTTATCGTAGAGGTAAATTTTTATGATAAATATCAACAAGGCTCAAAAATTGCCGGATTTTAAATAATTTATTAAAAAGGAGAATATAAAAAGGGCTAAAATGACACGCATTTATTGAACGGGTTTTTGATAATAAATATTTATTAATTTCCTGTTATCTAATTGATTTTTAAGTATTTTTCTTTAAATTATACTGTAACCGGTATAAGAATTTTTAGTGGAGAATATTAACCTTAAAATATTCCCAATATGCCAGATCCAGATAATATTGAAAAAAAAAGCTTACAGGAATTAATAAAAAAATTTAATACCCTGGAAGACCGGATTAAGAGAATTGAATCCTATTTGTTCAATGAAAATATATTGCCTGGAAATGCCGTATCCGTAAATCCGGAGGAGGAATTTAAATGGCATGTCAATCCTGCTGATAGCGATTCGACTATTGAATCCAATGTGATTGAATATGGTCTTGTATGGTTAAGCAGTATCGTTTATTTGTTCGGGATCATTTTCCTTATGGCCTATGTAAGGAATACGGGATATCCAATCATAGCAAGTGTAATCGGATATTCTGCAGCGAGCGTTATTTTTATGTTATCTAATTATCTTCGAAAATCTTTTCCCCACCTGGTCTTTGTATTAACAATGATCGGATTATTACTACTTTATTATGTCACCTTACGGTTATATTATTTCGATGCCCACCCAATAATTCCAGGACAGGGCATTGCATTGGCACTTATCCTGGCGGTAATAGCTTTCCACCTATATTATACAGCTAAAAAAAAATCCGAATTTTTCGGCTTTATATCAGTCCTATTAATCCTTGTAACTGCCATAATCAGTGATTCTACTTACATTACCTTAAACCTGATTTTAATATCTTCCCTGTCCGTTTTATTTTATTTTTCAAAATATGGCTGGTGGCGGGTATTATTAGTGGGTATGATATTCATCTATTTAGCTTTCTTATTATGGTTTTTAAATAACCCGTTAATGGGGCATCCATTGCAGGCGATCGCTTACCCGCAATACAGCTTGTTATATTTATTTTTATACGCAATTGCATTTTCCCTATCTACCTTATTTCCCAAGGATAAATCTATTTCTGATTCAGTATACGGTCTTATTTACATTACAAATGCATTGACCTTTATTATTCTTACTCTCCTGGAGGTAATGACATTTTATGAAAATAATTATGTATGGATTTTTGCGGTTATCGCGCTATTATGCCTGGTATTTTCAGTGCTTCTGAAATCGAAAACCGATAAGCTATTTACCCCGGCATTTTATGCTTGTTTTAGCTTTCTGGCACTTAGCATAGGAATTTACGGTTTTGTTAAATTTCCCTTTGCTTATTTATTGCTGGCCATCCAAAGCTTACTGGTAGTATCGATTGCTCTTTGGTATCGGTCAAAGATTATTGTTGTCGTCAATACATTTTTATATCTATCAATCCTAACCGGGTATCTGTCTACCTCTGCATCGATCGATTCCATTAATTTTACTTTTGCCTTCGTTGCTCTGGCCACAGCACGAATATTAAATTGGAAAAAGGAACGCCTGACCTTAAAAACGGATCTGCTGAGGATATTATACCTGATGGCGGGATTTATAATGGTTCTATACGGATTAAGAGAGGCCGTACCGGTTCAATTTGTATCGATTTCATGGATGCTAGCAGCTATTTTTTATCTTGTTATGAGCCTATTGCTGAAAAACAACAAATATCGTTGGATGTCCATAATTACCATTTTGTTTACAGGTATACATTTATTAATAGTCGATATGGCGAATATGGAAATTGGGTTTAGGGTAATAGCCTTTATTTTCTTTGCCGTTATTACCCTTGGCATATCGTTATTTTATTCGAAAAGTATTAAAAATAAATCCGGAAGCCAACGCTCCTGAAAGGGGCCAATATTTTTTAAAAACTATTCCTACAACCGAATAATAAACTTACAATGGCGGGTTTATTAAAACGGGAAATAATTTGCCTCTAAACGGGAGCATTTATATTCGCCATAATATAGTCAGGCTGATATTTTCAGAGGGGGTTTTTATCCGGCATATTCCCCGGAAAAAGAAGGGAAATTATCATAATAATTTATCTTTCTAAGGGTCATTTTTATCCGTTTTCAAAACAATAATGAATGCTTAGTTAAAATAAACTTTTAATGTAATGAAATTACCCCGTTCCTATTATAATACGCTTTCATTTATTGGCACTGCGGTAGCGGCAGTAAGTCTTTTAATGATAGGCTTTTTATTTACCATTGCATTTTTCTTTGAAAAAAGCAATTCTTACTTAGGATTATTTATATATATCATTATCCCGGTATTTCTGGTTTTAGGATTATTATTTATTCCAATTGGTATGTTGATCGAAGTAATTGGCAGAAGAAAAGAGAAGGAATATTTAAGGGATAAATGGCCGGTGATCGATCTGAATATATTAAAATACCGGAATGCAATCTTGATTTTTGGCGTTGGCACATTGGTATTCCTTTTACTCTCAGGGGTTGGTAGTTACGAAGCTTTTCATTATACCGAATCAGTCAAATTCTGTGGGACCCTATGTCACGAAGTTATGAAACCCGAATATACTGCCTATCAGAATTCACCTCATGCCAGGGTGGCCTGTGTTGAATGTCATGTGGGTTCAGGGGCTTCCTGGTACGTTCGATCCAAATTGTCGGGTCTTCACCAGGTATATGCTGTTCTAACCAATCATTTTGACCGGCCTATCCCCACTCCCATAACTGACTTAAGGCCTGCACGGGAAACCTGCGAGGAATGTCATTGGCCACAGAAATTTTATGCCCGACAGCTAGTTAATATGAAACACTACCTGACCGATAGTGCGAATACTGAATGGGATATAAGCCTCCAGATGAAAATTGGTCCGCAGGTTAGCGCTTTGGGTTTGTCAGAAGGTATCCATTGGCATATCAACCCCGATGTACAGATTAATTATATTCCAAGAACCGACGCCAGGGAAGACATTCCGTGGGTAAAATTTGTAAATAAAAAGACAGGTAAAACGGAAATTTTTCAGACAACAGACGAACCTTTAAAAGCTGATACAGTTCCTCAAATGACACAGAGGGTAATGGATTGTATGGATTGTCACAACCGGCCTTCTCATCTTTACCAAACCCCGATGGAGTTTGTTGACAATGGTCTCACAGAAGGGGCCATTCCGGTTGATCTTCCCTATATAAAGAAAGCGGCTATGGACGTATTCGTTAACCCGTACAAACATACCGATTCCGCCAAGATTACAATCCGACAAAGTATTCTGGACTTTTACAAGAATGAACATCCTGAAATTTATGCCTCGGAGAAGAGCAAAATAGATACGGCCATCGTAGGAATCCTGAAAGGGTTTGACAACAATATTTTCCCTGAAATGGGGGCAAGCTGGGATGCTTATCCCAATCATATCGGACATAAAACCTATACTGGTTGTTTCAGGTGTCACGATGGATTACATAAATCCGAAGACGGAGATGTGATTTCGCATAATTGTAACTTATGCCATACTATTGTGGAAGAAGGAAAGCCCGGAGAGGAGGTTTATTCCTCACTTGATTCGGCTCTTGATTTTATCCACCCTAGAAAACTCAGAAAAGGATGGGAGAAACATAATTGCTCGGATTGCCACCGATATTTATACAACTAGGAAGCATGTAATTATAATTAATATCCCCCATCAAAATAAAATTCCCGGGCGTCCCCCGGGTTTTTTGTTTCCTGGTCCGGAACTTCAATTTTTATCCGAAATGCAGGAGCATATCCAAGGTGTGATAAACAATATAAATCCGAAACCATCATGGTGCAATCGATGCAAGCCGTATCATCCGTCTTTTGGGGGACTCGACTACAAGTGAAATAATGTGAATTCTAATAGGTGATGAATCCGCAGATATTAACGAGTTCTTTAATATTCGGATCCTTCGCCCGATGCATTGGTTAACAATTTAAATTCACTATTGACTAATGATTTAACCCAAAAATGTCAATAAGAAATTAATACGGGATATAAGGTATTGATTTTAAAGGGATAAAGTATTAATCTTCGAAACATTTTCTTACATCAGCCAAAAACGAGATGAACTATGAATATTCGAATCGGCAAGAAACTCCCTTTGGAGGAATTGAGATAGTAAAAAGGTTTATTGATAAGACAGGAATTATAGATTATTTACAGACCCAAGAATTACCTCAACCCGGATCCAATGCAGGCTATAGTGCAAGTCAAATCATCCAAGGATTTTGGGTAAGTGTGTGGTTAGGAGCCAATCGATTTGCCCTTACAGTGATTTTGAGATTTGATGAGGTGATCAAACAGATTTTTGGATGGAAGCGATGTCCCAGTGATAATACCTGCCAACGTTTTTTCCGCAATTTTGAATTAGAGAAGAGTAGTAATGTATTTATCAATATAGGGCAATGTTTTTTCAGCCAGCTAAAGTCTGATCACTTCACCCTGGATGTCGATTCGTCGGTTTGGACCTGATATGGCAATCAACAAAGGGCGCGCAAAGGATATAATCCAAAGAAACGTGGCCGCTAACATATTAAATTTTTTACAGGAGACTTTTTTTAATTCTACAAGGCAAGAAAGTGGGCTTAGTACGAGCGGATAGAGGGTTTTATGATAGCAAGATCATGGAGTGGCTGGAAAGCATAAAAACCAATTATATCATCGCTGTTAAAATGTATCCGGTATTAAAATTATAGCCATCAAGGATCTTAAAACCTGGATTGAGTTGGATAAGGGGATCTGGATCACGGAGATGAAATATAAGGGTGAAAAGTGGGGAAAACCTCGTCGGGTGGTGGTTGTTAGACAGCACATTGATCAGCGTCCCAAAGTTAGTGGAAAATTATTGATTAAAGATGAAGAGGTCTATCGTAATTATCGATAACATGCTTTTGTGACCAATTTAACGATGTCCTCAGAAATAGTTTGGGGTTTGTATCGCAAACATGCCGATTCGGAAAACAGGATAAAGGAGCCAGAGTATGATTTTGGAGCCAACAACTTTTGTATGCAAGATTTTTATACTACCGAATCAGCGCTTATAATGGTGATGATCGCATATAATTTAATGTCTCTATTCCTCCTATGCATCATGCAATCGAAAGTATTTCAACGGATTACTATCATTCGATTGAATTGCCATTCAATAGGAAGTTGGGTGATTAAAAACGGTAATAAAAAGATACTAAAGATGTCAGTGGTCATGAAAAAAAGGAATTGGATGGCTGGTCTTTTCTTAAATGCGTCCGATTTTGACTGATGCAAAGTCGTTCCCTAATGACATCTTTGGGTTTAATTTTTCTGAAATCGGTGATCTTTAGGATAGCTTCAGGATGGGGGTTATGAAGGCTTTCACTCAATCAAAAGCAACGAAAATATTTGTAATAATAATTTTATTGACAGGAACAATGTAAAGCCATAAAAAAAGCCCCGATTTGGGGCTTTTAAAGTTCAATGTTCCGATTAATTATTAATTGAATACTGCTATTGAATTTGTTAACAATGCCTCGATATAATCAGGATTATGAACACCTTCACTACGATCATCTTCGATCATAAGGTAATTATATAAGGCTCCGGCCTGATCGACAGGAAAAGTTCCCGTCAAATTGCTACCGCTACTACTTAATAAACCGGCATCAGTTAATTTTCCCTTAAGCGTTTCCATCAGTCCGTTTATTTTCGTTTGGAAGCCGTTAAAATCAAAATCAGTCAGGTTATCATGGCATTCATTACATGCATCAAGGCTAGGCATAAAAGTATGGTTCTGATTATGCATATGACATTTCACACAGGTAGCCTTGTTATAATGCGTTGTAGATTCGGGGGCCGGGTATGGCAGTGGTCCTGCAACCTCATAACCGCCTACCCCTGCGAGTATGGTACCCTGCGGCCCATGATGCGGGCCGTAATGTGTACTTGTAACTTTGTAGTGCCCGGTTCCGTCATCTTCCGGCCCAGCTTCCCTTGGTTGATGGCAATTGATACATAAGTTGGATTCCTTCACCGGTAAATCAAGGCTAGTGGTATGATTGGTCATTAACAAGGATACAGGTCCGGAGGTTCTCATTGCATAATCCGGGCCCTCATTCACCTGGTCGAGCGTCTGGTGGAAATCATGACAGGTTGAGCACTGAATTCTTTCGGGTACCAATAATCCGCTTGCGATAGTATCCAATCCGGTGTAAATCCTTTCCTGGAATCCTTCGTCAGTATGACAAATAGCACAAGCTTTCCTGGAATCGCCCTGCCCTGCATAATCAAATAATAGACTGCCCGCTATTACCTGAGACGTTCCGTGGACCGATCTTTCATATTGCATGGTTACTGAATCCTTTGTCGTAAGATTATGACATTGTACGCATACCATATTCCCTGCGACACCCGCCACACCGGTATCTCCCTGTAGCCCTTGTTCCCCCTGCGGACCTTGAGGCCCTGCCGGCCCTGCAGGACCAGCAGGCCCTTCACAACTCGCCATAAATGCAAGGCCAACCGCCAAAGCAATCACCGGTAGGTAACTTAAAAGATTGTATTTTTTCATAATCTAAAAATTTTAATATGCCTGTTTAATTAAAAAATTCAACTGTTTATTAACAAAATTGTCGTTGCAGAAATGCTTCACAACACGACATAAAATTACCTCCCGGTTCATTTCCCACCAATGGATACATTATGATATAATGACCTTTCAGCGTTGGAATTTTTCTGTTAAAGACGGAATTATATCATTAAAAAAAAGAGATAAATCATAATAGAATTGATATTAATCACGGCCTCAGACACAAATTGAATGGAACAAAATGAAGCTCCTGAAAAGAAGATATGGGATCGAAAAATGGATAAGGAAATTGAGTTTATTTATGTTTAAATTATTTTTTGATCTTTAAAGCGAAGTTCACTGAGAGCAGCTGCTATGCCAAGGACAAAAACTATAACGATCACAAAATATACCCCTGACGGAACCTTTGTTGCCTCTCCTGATGCATAAGAATGTAAGCCTGAGAGGAAATAATTTACTCCTAAATAGGTCATCAGAACCGATCCGAAGCCTATCAGGGCAAAGAAATTCAGGGTAAACCTCGTCTTAAGTGAAGGGATAAGATTCATATGCAAAATAAAGGAATAAACGATGATCGTTATCAGTGACCAGGTCTCCTTGGGATCCCATCCCCAGTACCGTCCCCACGATTCATTGGCCCATATGCCCCCCAGAAAGGTACCGATGGTTAGCAAAACCAGTCCTACCGACAAATTCATTTCGACTACGTAGCCTATTTCGTCAATGGTCAATCCTACTCTTTGAATATTATTTTTCGTTCGAAAAATCATCAGTACCAGGTTAAGAAATCCGAGCATTGATCCCAGGGCAAGAAAACCATAGCTTGCGGTAATGGTAGCTACGTGAATCGTAAGCCAATATGATTTTAATACGGGAACAAGGTTGGTAATTTCAGGGTTCAGCCAGCTCATGTGGGCTGTAAGCAGGGTAATTCCCGCCAGAATTGAGGTAATTGAAAGCGTAATTGTTGATTGATTCCGGAATAATATTCCTGCCAGTACGATGGCCCAGGCGATATAAATCATCGATTCATAACCGTTACTCCACGGCGCATGTTCGGCAATGATCCACCGCATGATTAAACCTGCGGTATGGATAATGAAAAGGATAAGCAGGGCAGTATAAAGGATCCGGGTTAAACGTTCCAGGTTGACGGAGGGTTTAAAAAGCTGTAACATGAATATTCCCAGCAGGATCAGACCCAGTATCATATAAACCGGGAATAAAGTTTTGAAAATGTTGACTTTATTATAAAATATCTCAAGATTGATTTTAAAATCGGAGGGTATTAATGAAGCGGAATACTTTTTCTGTATTTCCCGGATCGACTTCAGAACCTCATCGGCCTTACTGTAGTCATGGGTGTGTACGGCATTACGGATATCCTCCACATAACGGACAAAATCACCTTCTGAGAAGAGAGGATCGATTGGTTTGAACCGGTTAATAAGTGGTCCGGAAGTGACCCAACGGTTATCTTTATTATGAGGAATAGGATATATTCTTAACATATTACCCGAAAATGCCATGCGGCAAACATTCACTCTTTCATCGACCGCCATTAACTCCCTGTCGTCAGCAGTTCGGGTTGCCGGCGATTTCTGATAAACCCTGTTCACTTCATCTTTCAGAATATAATTGCTCTGGTTATCATAAAATTGAGCGTACGACGCGTAGTCACCTTTGATATTGAGTTTTGCTTTCAGGGATTCACTGGATACTTTAATGATCGGGAATCTTTCCCAATATTCCATGAAAATGCCCATGCCCATGAACACCTGGACGGCATTCAGTCCCTGATAATTGGTCTTCTTATAAATTTTAACAAGAATGTCATTGGCGATTGTATTCACGGGGACTATGCGGCCATCATTTTTCTGTACTAATAGTTTGCCGAATAATGCAGCTTCTTTTTTATCGACAACAGGAATATTTTTATTGAGCTGTGCATCTGCCCGGTACGTTATGCCGACTGAAAGGATTAAAAATGCCATCACCGTTAAAAGTTTTTTACGCTCGGCATGCAATTCAGTGATTAACCTGGAAAGTTTGGCAAATCGTGCATTATTCATAAATAATGAGACAAAAAGGGTATAAAAAAGCAAGGCATAACCAAGATAAGTAACTGCCGTTCCCCATTGATCATGATTGACCGACAAAATCGTTCCTTGTTCATCCTTGTCATAGGAAGATTGGTAAAACCGAAACCCCTTGTATTTCAGAACGTTATTCATAAAAATCTTATACGACATCGTTACATTTTTAGATGAATCCTTCAGTACTATATCGCTTGAAAAGGAAGAGGGACTGTTTGACCCGGGGTACCTGGAAAGGGTGAATTTATTTAAAGTGAGAGAAAACGGCAGTTTGATTTGCCTGGGACCCACGGTAATATCCATGTCTACACTGTCAATACTGATCGACTTGGTTTTTTGCCACTTCAATGGAAAAACCTTCTGGTTGCCATCAACCGCAGCGCTGAAGTAAACAACATTAGTTTCATTTTCAGATTGATCATTGGAAGGATTATACTCTACTGCGCCCTTCTTGATAAATTGGTGTATCAAGAACATCCCGCCCGGAACGGAATATACCTGCATTATTGACACCGGAATATAAGTATGCATGGGAACCAGGATGGAATCCCCGGTATGCATATTAATTTTCACAATAGGCATGGGAGAATTCATCCATAATCCATTACTGTCGGTCTTAAACTTAATACTGCTGCTTAAGGTAGAATCGTTGAAGCTGAAGTTGAGACCATTGGCCGAATTTATTTCGTGGCTTGCGATTATAATATCCTTTCTTCCATAAGTGCCGGCGGTGACAAGTTCCATAACGGGTCCCCCTGCAGGATCATTTACAATCGACATGGAAGCATTCGGCATGTAGCTTACTATGGACAGATCAATTTTTTTGGTTCCCAATCGGACAGATTTATTATAAAAATTTTTATCCACCGGAGCCAGACGGACTTTGTCGTTCAGGTTGATATGGTTCGTATGATCGGAAATGCTGGCAACCACATAGGGTTCATTGGTAATAATCACGTTTGTCGTTTGTCTGTCACGGATATGCATAGTTCCTTCATATCCAAAAAAGTGGGTGATTCCTGCTCCTATGATAATAACCACCCAGGCTATATGGATCATCATTACATTCCTCTTGCCTTTCCGGTAAAGTTTTTTAGTAAAAATCATTCCAATGAAGTTAATCGCCAATAGTAAAATGATAACTTCAAACCAGGCCGAATTATAAACTATGAGCCGGGCAGTATCGGCGGTAAAATCATTTTCAATAATGGTTGCATAGCCCATGGAGACAGCAAAAATTACAAGCAACATACCCATGAAAGTGCCGGAAAACAGAAAATTTATAATCTTTTTCATCGGAAAATTTTTTATCCATTCATAAAAAGCATAGCTGCAAGATTAATCAATTTAGCCATTTCCCATAATGACTTAGATCAGAAATTAAGGGTAATTCCCTGAATAATCCGGAGAAATTACCTTGTTTATTATAATTTGTAAAAAGGTTAAACATACGCGTTTTATATTCCACACGGTGCGCTAATGCTTATTTACATTAATCCATATCTTTGCGGTTTCATTTCAGACAGATGGCTCAGTTTTTTAAATCACCCGCATTCAATGTTATCCGGATCCGAGATTTCCGTCACTATCTTTTTTTTCGTTCATTTCTGACTATGGCTGCTCTGATGCAGTCGGTGGTGGTTGGCTGGCATATTTATTCACTAACCAATAATGTCCTGACACTGGGGCTGATTGGGCTTACCGAAGTTGTTCCCCAGGTAAGCATAGCCCTTTTTGCAGGCCATTTTGTCGATTTATGGGATCGCAAAAAAATAATTAAATATGCAAACCTGTTGCTCATTTTCGGTTCTGCAATTCTGGTAATTTATAGTTTGCCGGCTGTTGAAGGATACCGGCGATTCGGGACTTTCCCGATATATATTACTATTTTTATTACCGGCCTGGTCAGGGGCATATTAATGCCGGCGCATACAGCCCTTTTAGGACAGCTTGTAAGCAGGGAACAGTTAACCAGCGCCACTACATGGACGAGCACCAACTGGCAGGTTGCTGCAGTTCTTGGTCCGGCCATAGGCGGTCTTGTTTATGGATTTGCAGGGGTCGTACAGGCCTATACCATGGTATTTATATTCTATATAGGTGCCTTGTTCCTCGTTCTGCAAATAAAAAATATAAGGTCTCTCAACCCATCCGGTAAAATGGAAAGTATTTTTGACCGGATCAGAGAAGGAGTACGGTTTGTATTTAAAAATCAGGTGTTGCTTGGGGCTTTCTCCCTCGATATGTTTGCCGTATTTTTCGGTGGAGCCGTTGCCGTTTTACCTGTATTCACTTCGGATATTCTGAAAACAGGCCCCGAAGGCCTTGGAATACTCAGGGCATGTCCTGCCGTGGGCGCAATAATGATGTCAACGTTGCTTACTATTCATCCACCAGCCCGGCATACCGGAAAATATATGCTCTATGCGGTGGGAGGATTCGGGGCCTGTATGATCGTATTTGCACTGTCTAAAAGTTTTTTTCTCTCTGCACTGGCATTGGCACTCAGCGGTTCCTTAGATAACATCAGTGTAGTGGTCAGAGCCAGCGCTCTTCAGTTACTGACACCGGATGAAATGAAAGGAAGGGTAGCGGCAGTAAACAGTATTTTCGTCGGATCTTCCAATGAGCTGGGCGCATTTGAATCCGGTGTTTCGGCTAAATTAATAGGCCTGATCCCTTCTGTGATTTTCGGCGGATCTATGACATTACTTGCAGTTGCTGTTGCCGCTAAAAAGGCGCCACTGCTCAGGAATTTTTCTTTAAATAAGCTTAATTGACCGGGCCTTTGTATACCTTTGCGCGCTTCTGTGAGTTCGAATTAAGAGAGATATAAGCCTATTTAATGGCTACCAGGCTTACATATTGGCATGGTTCCGATCATCCCGGTCATAGGGTTACATTACTGGGATTAATCATTACCCTTGGAATAGTTTACGGCGACATAGGAACCTCTCCGTTGTACGTGATGGAGGCAATCGGAGTGGGTTTGAATGTCATCAACCGCGAAACAATTTACGGTGGTATTTCTTTGGTATTCTGGACCCTTACTCTTCAAACTACCATAAAATATGTTATTATTACCCTGCGTGCCGATAACAGGGGTGAAGGCGGAATATTTGCCTTATATACCCTTATCAGGAGAAGGGCAGCATGGGCTTATATTCCTGCCCTGATTGGGGGAAGTACACTTCTGGCTGATGGAATTATAACCCCTGCGATCACGGTAACCTCTGCAATTGAAGGACTTGAACCATTATACCCCGGCATCCCTGTAATTTTTATTGTTATTGCAATCCTCACTTTATTGTTTCTGACCCAACAATTCGGTACACGCCTCCTGGGTCAGTCATTCGGCCCCTTGATGCTGATCTGGTTTACGACCATTGCAGTTTTGGGTTTTTCAAAAGTTATAAACGCGCCAGCCATACTGGCCGCCGTAAATCCGGTTTACGCAGTCAGATTATTATTTGCCTATCCCGGCAGTTTTATAATTCTGGGTGGCGTATTCCTTGCTACAACGGGAGCAGAGGCGCTTTATTCAGACCTCGGACATGTGGGATTATGGAACATAAGAATTTCCTGGATCTTTGTTAAGATTTGTCTTTTACTGAATTATTTCGGTCAGGGAGCGTGGATTATCAGTAACCCCGATTTCCTGCAGAACGGGCAAAATCCGTTTTTTGCCATTATGCCGCCCTGGTTTACACTATTTGGAGTAATCATAGCCACCATTGCAGCGGTTATCGCCAGCCAGGCATTAATATCCGGTTCTTTTACCCTTATCAGTGAAGCA
>CAYNCU010000026.1:0-1999 GCA_964395765.1 uncultured Roseivirgaceae bacterium
CACAATTGTATCCTGAACTTTGCATCGTAAGCCTGGGGATGAGCCTTTGATTCCGATTTTACGTTAAAATATTTTCCGGTCACTCCCTCCAGGCTTGCCGCGCTTGCAAGGTAAACAACAGCTTCTGCTCCGGATTCCGGTTTTCCCATCGGCGTAATTCCTGCCAGCCGGACCATCTTGGTGTCGAGGTAGGTACCGGGATGCAGGCTGTTCACGGTAATTCTATCTTTTTTCAACAATTCCTCCAGTTCCATGGTAAACATGATCAGCGCCAGCTTGCTCCGGCAATAGGCTTCCGTTCCATTAAATTTTTTTTCCGTCATTAAATCGTCCAACTCCACTTTGCTCTGACCGGCGGAGGCAACATTTACAATGCGGCAATCTTCTGCGGCTTTCAGCAGGGGTAATAACAGATTGGTCAGCAGGAAGGGTGCAAGGTAATTGACGGCGAACCGGAGTTCATAACCGTCCTTACTGTACCGGTCGCCGGCAAATCCTACGCCGGCATTATTGATGAGAATATCAATCCGTGGATAAATATTTTTTATCTCGTTTGCCAGCTTCCGGACTTCATCTAATGAAGACAGATCCGCTGTCAATCCATCTATTTGGGGATTGCCGGTTTTTTCCTTAAGGGCAGCAACTATCTTACGCACTTTTTCTTTATTCCGCCCGTGCACCACCACTTGAGCTTTCATTTCAGCAAATTTCAAAGCGGTTAAATATCCTATACCATCAGTGGAACCAGTAATCAGGATGATAAGGTCATAAAGTGGTCGCATATATACAATTTAAAGGCCGTGTAAAAGATAATATTTATTTTAACCTCTTATGATTTAAAATGTTCGATCTTCTTTTTTTTTCTTAACCCTTTTTTATAAGCTCTCGCAGGAAATGAAAATAAAAGCCCTCAAATTAACTACGGTAGTTCAGAAATGGAATTTAATCGTAGCTCAAAACCCGGCCGGTTTATAAAAAACAACAATTAAATTTTGCAAATAAGGATTCTGCATTTATATTTGCTTGACAAAATATAAGGAAATGAAAAAGGATTTTCTCGGTGAGTTCGAAGAATTGATCTTAACGCTCGTTTTATACCTGAAAGAAGATGCCTACGGGGCGGCTATCACCGATGAAATAATAAAACGGCTGCGCCGCGAAGTAAACCTGAGCGCAGTTCACGTAACGCTATATCGCCTGGAGGATAAAGGATTCATAAAATCTTCATTCGGCGGATCGACCAACGAAAGGGGCGGAAGACGCAAAAGAATTTATACCATCACCAATTCCGGTATGGCCATCTTAAGGTCGATGAAAGAAACCAGGGTTGAGTTGTGGAAGCTCATTCCGCAATTAAAGATATCCGGTATATGAAACCCGAAAATTTCAATTTGCCGGAATGGGTCTTTAATTTCCTGCGGATCATTTGCCCGGGATCCCTGCTGGAGGAAATCGAGGGTGACCTGATTCAAAAATTTCATAAGGATGCGGCGAGAATGGGTATTCAAAAGGCCCGGCAAAGATTTTTTTGGAATTCTATCCGCTATTTGCGTCCGGGAATAATTTTAAGGAACAGGTATTCATTCCTTTTGTTCAATCGCGGTATGTTCAGGAATTATTTCAGGATCTCCGTCAGAAACATTAAAACGAATCCCCTGTTTTCATTTATCAGTATTTTCAGTCTTTCCATTGGACTTGCAGCCGGGCTGGTCATTTATCTTTTTGTGAATTATGAAAAGAGTTTTGATTCATTTCTTCCCGCCAAAGCGAATATCTTTCGCGTTTATGAAGTCCCGAATTATGCCGGAAGCAAGGGTAAGAATGTAGCGTTAACCATGGGCTGGCTTGGCCCGGCCCTGGCCGATGAATTTCCGGAAGTGACCGGATATACCAGGTACTGGAATCGAGGAAAGGAAGTTTTCACCAGGGATCAAAAACAATTTTTGGTCAACAATGTCATTGCCGTTGACAGCTCCTTCCTGGAAATCTTTAAGTTCAA
>CAYNCU010000026.1:2099-25482 GCA_964395765.1 uncultured Roseivirgaceae bacterium
ATCCGTAAAAAATCTTGAATCGGAACTTCCCGGTTTTATGATTAAACATACGGGCATTAAGAATTTTGAGAAAAGCACCACTCTTCACCTGCAATCATTGAAAGAGGTGCATTTGAGCTCTATGGATATTGACCACGATGAAAATAACTATGGAAAATTCAACGGCTTTTACTTAAACGTTTTCGAAATCGTCGGCTTTTTTATCCTGCTTATCGCCTGTATAAATTTCATGAACCTTACCGTGGCCCGGGCCTCCTCCCGATGGAAAGAAGTAGGTCTGAGAAAATCACTGGGTGCCCGAAAGGCACAACTACTGGGTCAATTTATTTTTGAATCGGTTTTCCTGGCTTCAATTGCCGTTTTCCTTGCACTTGCAGTTGATTGGGCTTTCTTACCGGTAATCAATCAATGGACAGGGAAAAACCTGACCTGGTCGCCCCTGCTTACCCATCCTTTACGTTTTGGATGGATTTTTATGATTTCTTTATTACTCGGCTTATTATCGGGAATTTACCCGTCATTTTACATGAGTTCGTTTAAACTGACCTCACTGATCAAGGGAAATTTCAAAACTCCGGTAAGATCAACAGTAAGAAATGCAATGGTGATATTACAGTTCGGCCTGGCCATTGCCATGATCGAATGCACGCTGGTAGTCATCAAACAGATATCCTACATGGAAAATTCCAAAATGGGATTTAACAAGGATAATATTGTTCTTCTGGATATGAACAGTGAAGTGAATAAAAAATATGAAACACTGAAAACCGAATGGCTCCGGAACAATTCCATTCTAGGGGTCACCGCTTCCAGTCAGCGTTTAGGAAATGATATTAATGCCTGGGGTTTTAAAATTAAAACGGATTCGGGCATTTACAATTTTTCGCCTTCCAATTTAAATGTCGATTATGATTATTTAAAAGTGTATGGTATTTCACTGAATTCGGGAAGAGATTTTTCCCGGAATATCAGTTCTGATAAGGGAATGGCCTTTATCATTAATGAAACCATGGCCCGCGATCTGGGATTGAAAGATCCGTTAGGCACACCGGCCGGCCAGGCCTGGTACAGCGATGATTCCCTGGGCACCATCATAGGGGTGGTTAAAGATTTTAATTACAATTCTTTTCATTTTAAAATAAATCCCATCGCCCTGGTTTGTCATCCCGAATGGGGCTTTCAGGAAATATCCATCAGGATAAGAGGAAAGGATATTCCGGGCGAACTGGCCTCCATAAAAAAGGTCTGGGATAAAAATATTTCCACATATCCGTTTACCTACACCTTTCTGGATGATCATTTCGACCGTTTATATAAATCCGATCAACAGATGAGTTTAGTCATTACCCTGGCGGCAATCCTGGCCACCATCATTTCTTCGATCGGGTTGTTTGGCCTGGTAACGATAAGTGTCAGAAGGAAAATCAAAGAAATCGGTATCCGAAAGGTGCTGGGTGCGACTTCCTTTCAGATCACTACCCTGTTAACGGCTAATTTTACCAGGATCATTCTGGTTTCATTTATTCTTGTCAGCCCGCTTGCCTATTATATAATGTCGGGCTGGCTGCAAAACTTTGCCTATCGTTTTGGCATGGGACTCTCCCTGTTTTTCCTGGGAGGGCTCATAGGATTGTTAATTGCCCTGATTACCATTCTTTACCGGATCCTTAAATCGGCAAATGAAAACCCGGTTAAATCCTTACGGTACGAATAAATCATTATCACCTGAAACAGGAAGTGTGAAACTGACCTAAGGCTCAGTAATTCATCATGAAATGGCTTCCTTTCCGGCAATATGGGTTAACCTGTTTTTTTTAAATTTATATTATGGCTATCCGTTTCGTCAGGAAATACCTGAATGAAATGTGAACACTTACCGGTAGATATTAAATTTTCATTTAAACGTAGTAAGTTCATCAATGTTTGAGTATCTTCCAGTACCAAAATTCAGAAACCAAAATCATTCATTCTTCATTTCGGGACTACAATTATAATCTTAACCATAAGGTAATCAATAGACTGTCGCACTTATCCCTATAAACAAATTTTTAAACTTCAAATCCCATGAGATTGATTTATAAGTTATCCATAATAATTACAGTAATTATTATTATTTCAACCGGCTTTAACCCGCCAACTTTTGCCCAGCAAGCCTATGTCAGCTACCAGGTATTCTACGATCAGCTAAGTCCCTACGGCCAATGGGTCACTAATCCCGATTACGGTTATGTCTGGATCCCGAATACCGGACCTGACTTTATTCCCTATGAAAGCGCAGGTTACTGGGTACTCACCGATTATGGCTGGACCTGGGTATCCAACTACAGCTGGGGATGGGCGGCTTTCCATTATGGCCGCTGGGGTTATGACAATTACTACGGCTGGTACTGGGTTCCCGGTAATGAATGGGGCCCTGCCTGGGTGATCTGGCGAAGAGCTTATGATTATTACGGCTGGGCACCGATGCAACCCGGCATGACAGTAAGCATAAGTTTTGACATGGATTATCGATATAACGAAGGCTATTGGGTATTTGTCAATGATCGTTATATTGACAGCAGGGATATCAATCGCTATTATGTCAACCGTTATGACCGCAGCAGGCTGATGATGGGCTCAACGGTAATTCAAAATACCTATATCGATAACCGACGCCATTATACCTATGTTAGCGGTCCCGGACGGGCGGATGTGCAGAGAGCTATCGGCAGGAGCGTAAATCCAGTCAGTGTGAGGGAAATTGACCGACCCGGACAACAATATGGAAATAACGGTTTGGAAATATACAGGCCTGATGTTAACAACAATACCAATTATAACCAGGGCAGAAGATCCGAGCCATCAAGGGTATATAACCAGAATGATGTGAGGTCAAGCCGGGGCGGGAATGCACCGAATAACGGGAACAGCAATCCATACCAGTATAATTATCTCCAGCCCAGACCCATACCTGCCAACCAGGAGAATAATAATAACAATATGCGGCAATCGCCCCGTTCAGGAAGGGATAATTCTTCAGGTGGTAATAATAACATTCAACGTGGAACCGGAAATTATCCCAACAGCAGATCAGGAAGTTCGCAACCGCAAACAACTCCTGCTTCCAATGACAGGAGAGGACAACCCGCAAACCCTAACAATCAGCCACAACCCAGGCAGAGAGACGGGCATTGAAAAGTTATATATGCAGAGGTGAAAAATGGTAATTACAAGTATCATTTTTTAATGAAAGTAAATATAAAAACACTTCTTCTTTCATTAATGGCAGTAAGTTTATTAATGATTAATATTTCCTGTCAATATCATACTCAGGGGAAAAATGAATCAATTTTAACGATTACCGTTGCTCCCGATTCCACAAGGCATTCGCTCTCCAGGCTTGTAGTCAACCCGTTACACCCACGTCACTTTGCCGATACCCTGGGCCAACCCGTTTTTCTGATCGGGGATTCTCCTCAAAACCTTCCCCAGAAACTTACTATCGATGAAATGCACGCCTACTTTTCCGACTGCCGAAGTAAAGGTATTAACCTTTGCTGGGTATGCATTGACGGCCAGCCAACGGCTTCACCCATAAAAGAGGCCCCTGTCGATCGTAAGGAAAATCCGGAATTTTTACCCGGCGGCACACCTGCGAACTGGGATCTCAGCCGGGTGAATCCTGCTTACTTTGCGGAAACCATCGATAGTGTGCTTAGCATGGCCGAATATTATGGCATTTATATCAACCTGATGCCGATGAGCCAGTGCTACTGGTCGCCGGAAAATATCAAAGCCAACAGCCCTGAAAAATGTTTCAATTATGGCGTTTTCCTGGGAAAGCGTTATAAAAATTACCGGAATATTCTCTGGCTTTTCGGCAACGATAACCTTGACTCATCCCGTCAGTGCCCCATTGCACGTGGTATCCTCAGTACAGGCGATAAACACCTGATGTCGATCCACGTCTATAACCGTTCCGTCTGGGGTCCTGACCCAAAAGACCCGGCCCGCGGTGAATCGGGAAATTTTTTCAAACATGTGCCCCGTTCTACCATGACCTGGGTGACCTATAATAATCTTTATTCCGACATGACGGTTTTTAACCAGGCCCGGTTTATCTATTATGAATATAAGAAAAAAGATATCATGCCGATTATTATGTCGGAAGGACCCTATCAGAAATTATCTGCCTACAATTGGCAGGTCGCAACCAACATGGTTTCAAGAAGCCTGAATTTCCGTGTGGCGTTGGGGGGAGGTTTTGGCGGAGCCTATACTTACGGATGCGACTGGCTGCAAAGAGATACACAACCGTGGAACAAATACCTCGACAGCGGGGCAAGAAAGGATATAAAATACTTCAGCGATCTCATCCGGAACCGTAAATGGTGGAACCTGGCGCCGGACTGGGACCGGAAATTCCTTACAAAGACTTCTTTAGACAGCGGATCTTACATTGAAAATGATAACTATACCATTGCCGCATGGGATACGGCTTACGGAAAACTGGGAATAGTTTATTGTACAACTTCACAAACCGTAAGCCTGGATCTTTCCAAAATGTCGGGAAAAATCACGGTGCGATGGTATGATCCGACATCCGGGAAGTATCAGGATGCAAAAGGATCTCCATTTCAAAATCAAGGCTTTCGTGATTTCACAACCCCCGACCGGCCGCATCATGAATTCAATACGGACGGGTCGGAAGAAACCTCGAACGACTGGGTGCTGGTAGCCGACGTAAATCCTTAATTTCCCTCCATGGAATTCGTATTCGTCGATATACAATCCTCGTTTTAGTGAGGCGGGAACGGGGACATTGATGTGAATACCGTCAGCTTCAACCAGCCGGTTGAAACACCAATCTTTTGCAGATTTAACTCGCAATTACCGATCACCCTCTCTGTAACCTCATGCCAGGTTGCAAGGAACGGAATATCCATTCAACCCTTTCCGGGTTGCATTTCCTCTCCAGTCCGGGATACTACCGTTTTACTGTTATTTAAACTTTCCTGCAGCCAGGTTCTGCATAAAACCACCTTCCTGGCAAACAAAATTAATTTTGCATTGGAACTCAAAAAAAAAATTTAATTTATTGAAACTTTATCCTGCTAATGTTGATCTTACCCTAAAGGATTACAACAATCCCGCTTCGATTATTAAAAACAACAATATAATATGCTAAAAAACTATTTGGTTTTTGCCATCCGGAACCTCCAAAAGCGGAAGCTTTTCTCCTTCATTAACATATTGGGTCTTACCATTGGCCTGGCAGCATGCCTGGTGATCCTGAAATATATAGATTTTGAAACCAGTTTTGATAAATTCCAGGTCAATGCTTCCCGGCTCTATCGTGTCACCAGTACTGAAAGCAGGAGTAATCAGAAAGATTTGACCTACGTTGTATCCTCCTACGGGCTTGGTCCGGCCATGGTATCCGATGTACCTGGAATTCAAAGATATATCCGGATCCACCCGATGTACGGGGGAACGGTAATGAGCTATGAGGGTCAGGGTGGCAATGTAAATGCTTTTCATGAGGACCATGTGCTCATTGTAGATTCAACCTTTTTTCGTTCTTTCACCTATCAGCCGATAGAAGGTAATTTAATTACCTCGCTGGACGATCCCAACTCAATCGTGATCACGCGTTCCATAGCTAAAAAATATTTCGGGAGCGAAGACCCTATGGGAAAAACGATAACTCTTTCCGGCGGATGGATCGATGGCAATTATTCCGTGACGGCTGTTATTGAGGATGTACCTGGCAATACCAGCCTCCATTTTGATGCCCTGATTCCCATGCATAATATTTTTCTAAAAGATCAGTATGTCCATGACGACGGATGGAGCTGGAACAACTGGATCACTTATGTCGAACTGTCGCCGGGCGTAGATAAAGAATCGGTCATGCAACAATTACCTTCCTTTGCGAAGAAAGTCATAGATATTCATAATACCAATTCAAAAGCAAAGACCACCCTTAACCTTCAGCCGCTTCGGGATATGCACCTGCAGTCCGGGTTGGAGCTGGACAGCGGTACTTTAAACAAAAGCACCATTTATTTCTTTGGGCTGATTGCCTTATTTATTTTATTGATCGCATGGATCAATTACATCAACCTTTCAACCGCCAGGGCTATAGAACGTTCACGGGAAGTCGGGATTAAAAAAGCCATCGGGGCCCTTCGCAGCCAGATAGCCGGGCAGTTTTTCCTGGAATCCGTACTGGTCAACCTTGCCGGTATCCTGCTGGCGCTCGGACTTGCCGTGATCTTATTGCCTGTTCTTGCCACGATCATCGATAAAAAATTGCACTTTGATTTTTCCGACATCCGGTTATGGCTGATATTGTTGGGTCTTCTCATCATCGGTTCGTTGGCCTCCGGCTCTTACCCCGCCCTGGTATTATCTTCATTCCGTTTCAGGATTGCTGTATATCCCGGCGGAGAAAACAGGACATTTTCTCTCCGGAAAGTTCTGGTTGTGTTCCAGTTTGCCGCCTCCCTGGTCCTCATCGCGGGGACTTTTACAGTATATCGCCAGATTTCCTATATGCAAAGCAGGAATATCGGAATGCAAATGGATCAGGTGCTTGTGGTGAAAGGGCCCTACACGATCAACTATCGGGAAGCACGGCAGAAGATCCGCATTTTTAAAGATGAAGTGGAAAAACTTCCGGGCGTAACCGGCGCCGCCACATCTGCAGCAATTCCCGGCGGTGGATATAACTGGGGAACCGGAATTCGTAAATCCGGAACTCAGCCGGAAGACGCAAAATCGGGAAGTATCGTATGGATAGATCCGGATTTTATAAATCTCTACCAGATGAAACTCCTGGCCGGTCATAATTTCAATCCCGAAGTCACTTCCGATATGCAATCGGTGATCATAAACGAAGCCAGCCTGAACGCCTTTGGTCTGGGTACCGCACGGCAGGCACTGGATGAAAAAGTCATTATGGGAGGAGATACCTGCCGGGTGCTAGGTGTGCTGAAGAATTATAACTGGAATTCACTGAAGTCGGAAGTTACTCCCTTTCTTTTCAGGGCCGACACCATTTCCACGGCCGATATTTCCATACATCTTACCGGGGGTGCTTCCCTGAAACCGACCGTTGAGAAAATAGGAAAAATTTATAAAAAATTAATTCCTTCTGAACCCTACCAGTATTATTTTCTCGATGATTTCTTCAACAGCCAATATAAAAGCGAAAATCAGTTCAATAAGATCTTCGGCCTTTTCGCTGTCCTTGCGGTTTTAATATCATGCCTTGGCTTATGGGGTCTCGCCTCTTTCACTACCACGCAAAAGCTGAAAGAGATCGGAATCCGCAAAGCACTCGGGGCTTCGGCAGGAAACATCGTTTATTTGTTAACGAGTCGATTCCTGGTCCTGATCATGGTGGCTTCCGTGGTAGCCTTGCCTTTGTCATGGTTCAGCATGAATTCCTGGCTGAATGGTTTCGCTTACCGGATCGGCCTTCGCTGGGATCTTTTCCTGGTGCCTGTGGTGATCCTGATTTTGATTGCTTTGCTTACGGTGAGCGTACAGGTGGTCCGGGGAGCGGCTACTAACCCGGCGAATGTGCTGAGGTCGGAATAAACATGAGACTCGTAAATATTCAATCCGGCTTTCATGGGAACAGGCTTCACGGATCCTGATATATTCATATTAAAATCATTTAACGGCAGCCAGTATTTTTAATTCTATCTCGGGAATTATTTTCCAAATAATTTTTATATTAGACCTATTGGAAACGTTCTGAGTTGAATTGATAATTTTTTAATTTTCAAAATGTGTGATGAAATTAATCTATCCCGGTTTATATTTTTTTTCTTTTTTATAACAGTAATTTCCGCTGCGCAAGGTCAAAGTTTCATGAGATCCTATTGGGTTACGAGTCAAGGTGACAGCATTCACGGATTTGTTAAAAATACAATTACAGCAGGCCAATACCTTCTTGCAAAATATGATTCGGCAAGTAATTCCACCATACAACTTTCCCCTGATTCGATTGTTTCCGTCTTTCAGAACGGAATTAAAATTTACCGAAATGCCCCGGTCTTTTTTAAAGGACATAAATCTTTTATATTTCTTGAATTAATTGAAGAAGGCCGGGCAAATTTATACCGGGGCACTTTCGGTGATCTTGAAAAATTATTTTATGTTGAAAAAGACGGCCAATTGTTTATGATCAATAAACCCGATATTAACGGGTTTTTAAAAAATTTATTAGGGAAATGTTTTGACGAAACAATTATTCCGAAAAATCTATATAGAGAATCGAAAATCAGGGAAGCAATTACCGCTTACAACCATTGCGCAGATCCATCGGTTCCGGTGAACACAAACCTGTTTAATAATAATACACCTAAATTCTACATGGGAGGAAAATTAAACTATAACATAGGTAAATTCAGGTTTCCTGAACATGATTATTATCATAGGGGAGATTTTTCAGGGATCAATAACCCGGGAATTGGAATAACCGCCAGGGTGAATTTTGTAAATAATATATTCCTTCAGGCTGAATTTGACTTTCTTAAAAAACACGCGTATTCAAATAATATAAGTGCTTCCTTTTTTAATCCAGAATCTTACAGCCGGGTTACACTGGATTTCAGCTATTTAAATTTTCCGTTATATGTTGGATATAACTTCGGGCACACTTCTTTTAAGGTATTGATAGCCGCCGGCATCAATATGGAGAGCCTTTTATCCGGAGGAATAAAAGATGTTCCCGGCCAGCTGGACCCTGGGGAACACGGACCGCCCTACACCTACTTTGATAAATTTGACTTCGGTTTTTTAGGAATGGTCGGGGCACAATACAAGGTACAGGATAAAACACTCCTTGTTTTAAGTCTGAAATATACTTCTTCTGATAGCAATTATAAATTAGTCCATGATTCAGTAACAGGAACCGGATATGGGGCCGGTGCATCAAACCTGAATTCGCGAATATTCGAAATTTCATTCATATGCTTTTTTGAAATATAGGGGAAGGATCCTTAATTGGAAATTATAGCCCGGATTATAAATTCAGCTATTTATATCATCAAAACGCTTGTTCCTTAACGCGGATTTTTTAATTTTCAAGTTCGAATTGCATATTAATACACCGATCTATGACCCGAAAATCTCTCTTTTATTCCGTACCGATCCTTTTAATGGCTATGTCCTGTCAAAATAATAAACATGTAGATAACGCTACTCTTTTTCCCGATGAACTCGTCAATTTCCTTCCCTACCAGTATAACCCCATATTTTCCGGCACCGGGGTCGATACCTGGGATCAGAAAATCCGGGAGCGTGGTTATATTCTGAAGGAAGACGGAATTTATAAAATGTGGTATACCGGTTATAACGGCAATGAAGATGTTGTGAAGAAACTGGGTTACGCCACTTCTGATGACGGAATCCACTGGACCCGTTATCCCGGCAATCCCATTTTTGATAAATACTGGACCGAAGATGTTTTTGTGGTCCATTACAAGGGAACCTATTATATGACGGCCGAAGGGAAGAACGACATTGCCCATATGTTATCTTCAGACGACGGCATTCACTGGACTAATATCGGTAATCTCGACATCCGGAAAACCGACAGGCAACCCATCGACCCCGGACCCTACGGCACACCGACATTGTGGATAGAAAACGGGAACTGGTACCTTTTTTATGAACGTAACGATCAGGGTATCTGGCTCGCCAAATCTACGGGAAAGAATATATGGACCAATGTTCAGGATGAACCTGTCATTAATAAGGGACCTGCTTCCTATGATGCCGAAGCAGTAGCCCTGGACCAGGTCATAAAATATAAAGGGAAGTATTATGCCTATTACCACGGCAGCCCTGACAAAAACTGGAAGGTATGGAATTCAGATATTGCCGAATCGGAAGATCTTGTGCATTGGACCAAGTATGAAAAAAATCCGGTCGTTCGCCCCGATAGCCTGGATAAGGATATTTCAAGCCCGATACTTGTCAGGGACGGAGACAATTACCGTTTATATACCATGCATGACAGTGTACGGGTTTATTTCCCGGCGAAATAAAATCACTATTTTATAATAATCATCTTTGATGCAACTGCAAATGCACTGAAATAACCCTGTGCCCCGTTATTCAGATTGGTCACCGGGTTGGCGGGAGCTGCCGAGAATGTCCCGTTATTTTCCAATTGATTCAGCGTCCTGAAATAATGATATACATTCGCATCAATGCTTTCAAGGTAAACGGTTACCACATCCCCCGGAATAAGATCGTTGTTATCACCGTAATATAAGGCACGGGTGATGGCCTCTCCGTCATGCAGGCGGTCGTCATCAAGAATAATCCCGGTTTGTAAATCTTCATTGATTGTTTCCTGAAAACGGTAATAATTTTCGATTGTGGCAGGATCGTTAAATTGTACATTGATATATTCCCTTATTTTCCTCCCCGCTAATCCGGCTGCCCTTTGGGCAATAGTAAGTGTATCAATAGCCACGGGGTCGGGCAGGGTTGAAACCGCCGTATATTCTTTTCCATCTGTGGCTACCCGAAGGGTATAAGTCCTTCCCGGAAGACCTCTCAGGTGATCACTGTAATAAAGTCCGGGCGATGTTTCTTCAATCGTATACAAGTTCCCCGAATCATCGCTGATGGTCACCAAAGCTCCTGTTACCGGAGGAAAATCATTCGTATCACTGAAATTCACCGTCCTGCTAATTTTCACACTGCACCAGCCGGACACGTCGGCGATGGTGCCTTCGATAACGATCTGGGGGGAGGCCGAATTGAGGTTGATATCCACCACCTTCTGGCAGGAGGCCAGTAAAAGTAAACATGTGAGCGCTGAAAATATATAATTACTTTTCATCCCTAAAATTTAAAATTGTAAGTGATGGAGGGTACCCACCGGAACAGGGAGGTCTGTACTGCTTCCGTCAGATCAGGATTGGTATCGCTTTGCTGGAAATCAATCGTGTAAGCATTCTCACGGCCATAGGCATTGTAAACGGAAAAGCTCCAGCTCGATTCAAACTTTTTTGTTTTCTTTCCTTCCCACGTAGCTCCTATATCCAGGCGATGATAAGGCGGCATCCGGTAACCGTTCCGTTCAGTATAGTAATTGACTACTTCCCCGGCAATCTCATATTTGCCGCTGGGAAAAGTTACGGCGTTACCGGTATAATATACCCAATCGGCGGAAAGTGTCCACCTGGCGGAAAGATTGTAAATGCCGACAACGGAAATATCATGGGTCCGGTCCTGCTTGGCCGGGTAATAATTTCCGCTGTTTATACCGGGAATTTTTTTCTCTGAGCGGGATAATGTATAGCCAATCCAGCCATTGAATTTTCCTGATTTCTTCTTGAGGAAAAATTCTATTCCATAGGCTCTTCCGGTACCATACAGTAATTGGGATTCAACATTTTCATTGAAACTGAGGTCGGCGCCGTCTTTATAGTCAATCACATGCTGCATGTATTTGTAATATACTTCGGTAGAAAATTCATAGGCATTATCCCTGAAATTCCTGAAGTAGCCAAGGGATACCTGGTCTGCTATTTCAGGTTTAACATTGTTGCTGCTTGGGATCCAAAGGTCCGTTGGATTCCCGGTGGTGGAATTAGAAAGCAGATGCAGGTTCTGCGTATTCCGATCGTAGGAGGCTTTTACTGAACTGCTGTTATTGATGACATAATCGGCACTGATTCGTGGTTCAGCATTAAAATAGGTCTTCACGAACTGCCCGGAAGAATAGGATCTTGTTTGAATTATATTTCCGTCGGCATCGTAGGAATAAAAAACGCCCGGGCCCAGCAAACTGAACGAGGAAAGCCGGAACCCATAGGTGAAGCTGAAGGGACCGGAAGGTTTATATTCATGGGAAAGGTAAAGTGCATTTTCCCAGGCATTCTTGTGCGTTAGGTTTAGCTCACTGACCTTAGCGTTGCTTTGAACCGTAATTACTCCCGGAATAAGCCTGTGCCAGATCGTATTGAAGCCAAAGTTCAATTGATTATTTGTATTAATAAAATACTGGAAATCCTGTTTCAGGTTATAGTCCTGGATACGCGAAACGATCTCGGCCCTGGTATCCCGCAGATCAGTGCTGATGATGTAATCGTAATTGCTGAAGATTAATGAAGTATTGGAAAAAAGTTTTTCGTTATACAAGTGATTCCACCGGAGTGTGCCGGTGGAATTTCCCCAGGTGAATCCCAGCACATCCCTGAGACCGAAAACATCCCTGCCGAAATAGCCGGAAAGGTAGAGCCGGTCCTTATCGCTGAAACGGTAATTGGCTTTTGCATTCAGGTCGTAGAAGTAAAGTCGTGACCGGTTCAGCGTGGAATCGTTGGAAAGTTTCAGGAAAAGATCGGCATACGTCCGGCGTGCAGACAGCGTAAAAGAACCCTTGTTTTTAACCAGGGGGCCATCTATGTTCAGCCTTGAAGAAATGAGGCCGAGGCCACCGCTTACGCCGAATTGCTTATCATTACCGTCATTCATGCGGATATCGAGCACGGAAGAAAGCCGGCCCCCATACTGGGAGGGTTGTGTACCCTTATACAAAGTAACATCCTTGATGGCATCGCTGTTAAAGACTGAGAAAAAACCCAGCAGATGGGAAGCATTGTAAACGGTGGCTTCATCAAGAAGGATAAGATTCTGGTCCGCCCCTCCTCCCCTTACATAGAACCCGCTGTTTCCCTCCCCCACCGGTTTCACCCCGGGCTGTAGCTGGATCGTCTTCAGTACATCCTGTTCTCCGAAAAGCATGGGTAGTTTTTTTATTTCCTCCACATTAATTTTTGAGGTACCCATCTGGTTTTGGGTAACATTGGCATCCTCGCGCTCAGAACTGACCACCACTTCTTTTAACTCGGATGCGCTTTCATGAAGTGAAAAGTCCAGCCTGACATTTTTATCCAGATTGATTTTTATCTTCTTTTCTGAATAACCCATGTACTGAGCCGAAACACTATAGGCTCCTTGAGGAATGGTTATGGAATAAAACCCATAGGCATTGGATATCGCGCCGGTGGCCGGAAGATCGGTAATACGGACGGTAGCGCCGATCAGTTCTTCCCCTGATACGGAATCCCGGACATAACCGCTGATGGTGTACGCAGAATTTTGTGCATGCGCAACGTAAGATGAAATCAAGGCAAATAGGCATGCAAAGATCCAGCCTCTCTTTATAATCATATCCTTATCTTAAAAGGCAGTTACGCGATTCCAATCAAATAACAATAAAGGGTATTTAACCCCAGGGCTAGCCATGGACCCGAATTTCCGGAGCAGAGCTCCGGGGAATTATACCGTAAGCTTCTCGTCCGCCGTAGTGGAACGCGAAGGCGGATTAAAGTTGAATATATTTGGCCCTCTAAGTTGCATCACATTAGCAAATACCGGAAACGATTCTCAAAGATTTAACCCGGTATACTTTTTATTAATAACGAAAGAACCGTTTTAATATGATTTAAGACAGCATTTAGTTAATAATCATTCGCTACGAATACATTAAGGATTAAATAGATGAAAGGTTCTACATGCTCAGTCAGGGAGAGCTTCGGTATATTTTTTATAATTATCCAGAATATTCTGCCAGCCGGATCTTTGCATATCCATCGGGTTGGTAGTTTCGGTCTCGAAGGCTTCAACGACCTTTGTCTGGTTTCCGAGGACAATAAAGGAAATTTTTACTTTTCTTCCGTCGCCGATCGTATAGGTAATAAGCCGGTGTTCTATCACTTCGTCATAGACACCTCCAAAATCAAATCCCATGTTACCGTCTTTTGATTCCATACGGCTGAGGAACTTAGCGCCCGGCCGAAGGTCATTTTCCGCCCTAGTTGTATGCCAATCATCGGATGCATTATTCCACCGGATGAAATGTTCCGGCATGGTCCAGGTTTTCCATATCTTTTCAATGGACGCAGTCACAAGGGTTTCAATGGTAATAGTGGTCTTTTCTGTAATGACATTTTCTTAATTTTTATGCGTGGTTAAAATCTAAAATAGGATAGGGTAAAATTATAATTCAAAAGGCTGATCGACGATATACAATTACTACAGAACAACGGGTAATTTGCGACAAAAATGTTTATAGGCCTGATCAAGGATTTTAACATTCTTTAAAATATTCAATCGTAACCATGACCAATTTCAGGTCGTATAAAAAAATGTACTGGTTACTCACCCGCATTGTCAAAGTAAACATCCGGTTTACGCTTGTTCGTCCCTTGATATCTGTGAATTAAAAGGTATTCGACCCCAGGGCAAGGCCTTTTCCGGCGCTCAGTTCCGGGGAATTATACCACCGTCTTTTCGTTCGCCGAAGCGGTATGCGAAAGTGGATTAAAAAAATCCACGGCTCACGCAACCGGGAAACGCAGTCGTATCAAAATAATAAATTTATTTTCTCGCTTTCCGGTTGTCGCCGACGATTTACGTGAAAATTAAATAATAAAATAATGGAATATAAAAAAAACCCGAAAGTCGATTTGCGGAAGAAATATTTTCTTTTCCTTAATTTAGGATTAATAATAAGTCTACTGTTTACCATATCCGCGTTCCAGTACAAATCAAATGGCATCGAAGGTACAGTCAGCCTCGGTCAGCCCAAAGCGGATTTCGATTCAATCATGAACATTCCCAATACCGTACAGACACCTCCGCCACCGCCAAAACAAATGGCGCCGCCAAAAATCGTTGAAGCACCCAATGATTTAAAAGTGGATAATGATGTAAAGCTTAACCTGGACATCAATGCAAATGAGGAAACCAGGGTTGCACCGCAAAAAGTTCAGCAGGAGCCTCTGAAGGAAGAAAAAGCAGACCAGATCTTTACCATCGTGGAAGATGAGCCAAGCCCTAAGGGCGGAATGGCGGCGTTCTACGGTTTTGTTTCGAAGAATTTAAAATACCCTTCCCAGGCAAGGCGTATGGATATTGAAGGAAAAGTATTCGTACAATTCGTAGTGGATAAGGACGGAACACTTTCCAATGTCCATGTTTTAAAAGGCATAGGTGCCGGTTGTGACCAGGAAGCCATTCGTGTAATTAAAGATGCACCGAAATGGAATCCGGGCAAACAACGCGGACGGCCGGTCAGGGTACGAATGGTAATACCGATCGTATTTAAGTTAGGGGATTAAAATAGCTTTTCTATATAATGAAAATAAAAAGTAAAATACTGAGAATAATAACTTATCTTCGTTAAAAGTTCAGATTTGAGAATTTGCGCATTTATCTACTAATATACATCACTCCATTAGTCTTACACTGCTCATCTTTTTAAAACTGCATCTTCTATTTATTAAGGCAATTAAATATAATCCATTCATGCGGTGAACATAATGCTATTGAAACTGCATATAATATTTCATTAGAATCAGGGCCAAAACAAAGCTAAATGCGACAATTAAAAATCACCAAGCAAATAACCCAGCGAAATGAAGAATCCATAAGCCGTTATTTTCAGGAGATCAATAAAATTTCTATGATTACCGCCGAAGAAGAAACGGAATTATCGGTACGTATTAAGAATGGTGATGAAATGGCTCTTGAAAAACTGGTCATTTCCAACCTGCGATTCGTAATCTCGGTAGCCAAACAATATCAGAATCAGGGTCTTGCATTTCCGGATCTGATCAATGAGGGTAATTTCGGGTTGATTAAAGCGGCAAAAAAATTCGACGAAACCAGAGGCTTCAAATTTATATCCTATGCGGTCTGGTGGATTCGTCAATCTATTTTACATGCCATTTCAGAACAAACCAGGATTGTTCATTTGCCGGCGAACCGAATTTCATCCATAAAAAAAATTTCACAGGCCATTCCTTACCTGGAACAGGAACATGAACGGGAACCTACAGAGGCCGAAATAGCTGATTACCTCGACCTGAGCCACGACGAAGTATACGATGTAAACTACATGAAACAGCGTCATATTTCTTTCGATACGCCGCTATCGAAAGATAACAACAGTGATTTTAATCTTTATGATACGGTACAGGCTTTAAATATCCCTGCTCCCGATCACGGAAGTATGAGAGAATCCCTTGAGTCCAATATTGACAGGGCCCTGGGCAAACTTAGTAAAAGAGAATCTGAAATATTATCCATGTCATTCGGATTAAAAGGTCAGAAAAGATACTCCCTTAGCGACATCGCCCAAAAGTTTGATATGTCATCCGAAAGAATAAGGCAGATAAGAAAAACCGGACTTCACAAGTTACGAATGTTACTTAAAAGTAATTTTGCCTTGCGGGAATATTGAAATTTTAGTTCATCCGAATTAAAGCGGTAATTGAATTGAAGATTTGCGCGGCTCAGAATCACCCGGCTCCGGGAAATATACCCGGAAACATAGAAGGCCATAAAAAGTTAATCAACCTCGCCATTTCAAAAGGCGCGGAAGTTATTATTTTCCCTGAACTTTCCCTGACAGGTTATGAACCAAAACTAGCAGCAAAACTGGCAGTTGAACCCCTAGATAAACGTCTGGATATTTTTCAAATTGCCAGTATCCAAAATGGTGTAGCCATCGGGATTGGCATTCCTACAAATCATGCCAATAAGATTTGCATCAGTATGATAATTTTTTTACCTGATCACAGAAGATTGGTTTATTCCAAAAAATATCTGCATCATGACGAGGAAGAATACTTTGTTCCGGGTGAAAATATCCCCGTCTTTAATTTCAGGGAAACCAGAATTGCCCCGGCGATTTGTTATGAAATTTCCGTCCCCGATCATGCCAGGACTGCCGATGCTAACGGGGCCGATATTTATATCGCCAGCGTGGCCAAATATGCACACCAGGCAGAAAAAGCATTGGAAAATTTAAAAGAGATTGCCAATAAATATGCAATACCTGTAATGATGGCCAATAGCGTAGGTCCTTCCGATGGTAACAAATGTGCAGGGCAATCCTCCATAGTAGACAACTTGGGATTTGTTTACGATCAATTGGATCAAACCAGTGAAGGAATAATTATGCTGGATACGGAAACATGGGAAACATCAACCTATTCGCTCTGAAAATAATTTTTAATAAACGCTTACCTTACCCATTCCACCACTACTACACATAACCCGGATGAATCGAGCAAGGCAAATTCCCTTGCACCCCACGGCCGGAGTTTTATTTTACTTAAATTGGGATGAAGCAATTGTGGATGAGAGGAGCTGATTTGTTCATACACTTCCTCAATATTCTCGGTTTCCAAACGGAATTCCGGCCTGTCTTTGGCAGCGAATTCCACGTCCTGAATAATTTGAATTTTCATTTGGTCCTTTGCAGCAACACAGAAGGGCCTGGATTCCGATGCCCGGTCGTCATAGGTGATCTTAAAGCCAAGACAATTCACAAAGAGGTCCAGGCCTACCTGAATATCGGCATAAAATATATTGGGTATAAGAGCTGTAAAATTCATTCAATTATATTTTAAATTCTGTGCATATAAAAAGTAAATATAATACTCAACTTCCTATTCTGAATATCCAAATTGCAACTCTCAACTTCAATTAAGGGATACTTCAGATTTCATTAAAATTTCCGGTTCGGAAACCGGAAGCCGGAGATTGAAAGTTATAAGTCAGAAATTATTATCATCTATTCTAATTTACAATTCCGGATTTTGCGCATAGTGATTTGTGAATTGAAGAATTAATGTCTATCCTTGCAACCGGATAATTTAACCCTCCTGAATATTTTTTAACTATGGAACTAAAGGTTGATCCCAGCGCCAGGGGACTTATCTTTGATCTTGACGGCACATTAGTTGACAGCATGCCCTTACACTTTGAAGCCTGGCGTGAAGTCTGCTCCAGGATTGGTTTCGATTTTACTTCTGAATTTTTTTATGCCCATGCAGGAATGTCATCAGATAAAATTTTTGCGGAAATAAAAAAAATCACTCATGGAGATTTTGACCCCGATGCCCTTTCGGATGAAAAGGAAAAAATTTATGAAAGCAAGATCAGTAAGCTTACGCTGATCGAACCTGTCTTCAAAATCGTAAAAGACTATTATCATAAACTTCCCATGTCTATCGGTACCGGAAGCCCTTCCGGGCATTCGTGGAAAGCCATGAAAGCCATGGGGCTCGATAAATATTTCACCATCGTAGTAGGAAAGGAAGAAATTTTACATCCTAAACCGGCTCCCGATACCTTTCTTAAATGCGCGGAAAAAATGGGAGTGGAACCTCAGCATTGCCAGGTCTTCGAAGATGGCGACTTCGGCATACAGGCGGCAAAAAATGCAGGTATGATCGCCACGGATATCAGACATTATATTTAAAATGAGCCAAACAAAAAATACCTTTCCGTTACACTATAGATCACGGAATAAAACCGGAAAGTTGGCCGGTTGGTAATCAGCCTCCGCTGCATGTGAAGCAAAGGGCTGCCTTCCTGTACCTGTAAATTTTTTGCTACTTCCTTTTCTGCCTTGATTGCCCAGATCTTCTGCTCCCCCCCGGTCACTTCTATCCCGTAATTCCTGCGGAGAATATCGAACAGGGACTTATTCTCGAAATTCCTGGCGGTCATCCTGGGCAGGTTAATATTCGGCAGGTAGGTGATATCGTATAATATGGGCACCTGATCCACGATCCTCAGCCTCTCCAGGAAAATACATCCCGATTCCCTTTCAACTTCCGACAATTCATAAAAAAAAGTTGCCGGCCAGTGTTGCAGTACAGGTCGGGAAAGGATTTTTGTTACCAGCTTGTTGGAACCAATACTGGAGGTGGTCCCCTCAATAGACAGGATCCCGATGCCCTTGGGCAGCGATCTTACGATACTCCCTTTCCCATGATGTTTCCTGATATAGCCTTCGTTGACGAGTTTGGAAAGGGCTTGCCGGACGGTCGGACGGGTTACCCCATGGGTTTTACAAAGATCATTTTCTGAAGGAAGCAATTCCCCCTCGGAATATATTCCCTCGCTGATCCGGGTTCGCAGGTTCTCATATAATTTTCGATATCGGGGTATGGCGGGCATGGGTGGTTATTTTAAGGGAAGCCATGTTTTTTATTCTGAATACTATTTTTTAAATTTACTTGTTATTACAAGTTTAATAGATAATGCTAATTTTACACTTTTAAGCTAATTTAACAAGAGTTGTTATAACTTATCTTTACAAGTTTAAATAGTAAACCATGGCAACGCCGGTCATCATGCCCAGGCAGGGGCAATCTGTGGAAACGTGTCTTTTTTCCGAATGGCATGTTACCAAAGGCTCGCAGGTAAAAAAAGGTGACCTTCTTTTTTCCTATGAAACCGATAAGGCGGCCTTTGAAGCGGAAGCGCCTGCCGACGGAATAATTCTTGAAACATTTGTCTCCCCCGGAGATGTGGTTCCGGTATTATCGAATGTTGCCGTGATCGGTCAACCCGGTGAAAAATTCGATGATGTCATCCATGCGGGGAAAGATGAAAATATAACACAAAATGAAAGTACTTTGCCCGATGAACCGGAATCGATAAAAAATAGCCCTCAGGAGAATAAAAGTGAACCCGGAACCGACCGGATAAAACATCTATCCCCGCGGGCAAGAAAAACTGCCTCGCGTCTGAAAGTTTCGTCCGGTGGAATTTCCGGAACCGGCCCCGGGGGGCGGATCATCGAAAGGGACATACTTTCAAAGGCCGAGAAATTGCCTAAAGCAACACCCCTCGCCCGAGCTATGGCTTACAGCGAACAGCTAAACCTGCCCTTGTCGGGAAGCGGTAAGAGGGGTAAAATTATTTCTGCCGATATAAAAGACATGAAGCATGCCCCTGCAGCAGGGGAATTTACGGATATCCCTTTGTCCAATGTGCGCAGGATCATCGCCAGAAAAATGCATGAATCCCTGCAGCAAACGGCCCAGCTAACACTCCATTCAAGTGCCGATGCCCGGAAAATTATGGAACTGCGAAAAAATATTAAAGCTACCCCTGATAAACCCGGAAGCCCGGATATTACCCTGAATGACATGGTTTGTTTTGCCGTCATAAAGGCATTGAAAAAACATGCAGGAATAAACGCTCATTTTATGGGTGAAACGATCAGGCAATTTCATTCGGTCCACCTTGGGATAGCCGTCGATACACCAAGGGGACTGATCGTGCCTACCTTGCAAAATGCCGGTAATCTCGATTTGGAAAACCTTTCAAAAAACCTGAAGGAGCTCGCTGCAAAAGCCCAGACAGGATCCATCGACCCCGAATTGTTATCCGGCGCCACCTTTACGGTGACGAACCTGGGTGTAATAGGGGTGGAAATGTTTACCCCGGTGCTGAATCTTCCCCAGGTGGCTATATTGGGAATCAATGCGATCCGTTATCAGCCGGATAACCTCGGCGGGGGTACGATAGGATTTATTCCCAGGATAGGCCTTTCGCTTACATTCGATCACCGTGCAGTGGACGGTGCACCGGCGGGTCGTTTCTTGCAGGAAGTTATTAATCAAATTGCCAATTTTGAATACTCTTAATTTTTTTTAGTATGCCGAAGATTGAATTCATTGATCCGAAAGAAATAAGGAAAAAGAACCGGATATCCTTTACTCCCATCCCGGTCAATCAATATGATAAAAATATTGAGGAGGAAAAAATCCGATATACACCGGAAGAATTCCTGAATATTTACTGCGATATGGCAGTCATCCGGGAATTCGAAAATATGCTGAATCTTATTAAAACCCGGGGGGAATGTTACGGAATAGAATATCATCACGGTGGACCGGCCCACCTTTCCATCGGGCAGGAGGCAGCGGCCGTTGGAATGGCTTTCCTTTTAAATGAAAAGGATTTTATTTTCGGCTCTCACCGGAGTCACGGTGAAATTCTTGCAAAAGGATTATCGGTCATTGAAAAGCTTGGTTCCGAACAACTTATCCGGATCATGGAAGGATATTTCGACGGGAAAACACTGGCAGTAGTGCAAAAGAATTTCAAAGGGGAGGTGAAGGAGCTGGCTGTCGATTTCCTTTTATATGGAACCTTGGCAGAAATATTCGGAAAGGAATATGGATTTAACAAAGGCCTGGGTGGGTCGATGCACGCCTTCTTCCCTCCGTTCGGGATATATCCCAATAATGCGATCGTTGGCGGTTCGGCGGATATTTCCGT
Organism: uncultured Roseivirgaceae bacterium; assembly: GCA_964395765.1. Lineage (GTDB taxonomy): Bacteria > Bacteroidota > Bacteroidia > Cytophagales > Cyclobacteriaceae > DATDPY01. The sequence goes on from CAYNCU010000026.1 coordinate 23,214, forward strand.
AGGTGCCGCCTTATTTAAAAAAGTGAATCGCAAGGAAGGTATTATCGTTGTCAATATCGGCGATGCTTCCATGGGATGCGGCCCGGTTTGGGAAGCTTTGTCATTCGCCACCATGGATCAATATAATCTCCTTTGGGAAGAGGAAAATAAAGGTGGACTTCCTTTGATATTCAATTTTATGAATAACCAGTATGGAATGGGCGGACAAACCTGCGGCGAAACGATGGGTTTCAGCATGCTGGCCAGAATAGGCGCCGGGATTAACCCCGAACAAATGTATGCTGAAAGAATTGACGGGTATGATCCTTTAGCCGTCATTGATGCTTACCGTCGGAAAATACAGCTTTTGAAAGAAAAGAAAGGCCCCGTCCTGCTCGATACGGTTACCTACCGGATCAGTGGCCATAGCCCTTCCGATGCCTCCTCTTACCGGACAAAAGAAGAGATTGAAGCCTGGGAACAACAGGACTCCATCAATTCTTATGGTGAAAAAATTGTAAGTGCCGGTATAGCTTCTGTCTCACAACTTGAAAAAATAAGAAATTATGCCGCTGAATCGGTAAAGAAAGCGCTCTTACTGGCTTCTGATGCAGAAATATCGCCGAGAATGGATCTTGAAAGTCATCCCGATGCCATTGGCAATTTTATGTTTTCAAACATTTCCATGGATAAATTCGATGAGGGAAAACCGGTTACGAATCATGACCTGGAAGAAAACCCCCGTATTAAACAGATCCGTGCCAAGGAACGTTTCGGTATGAAAGACGGCAATCCGGTGCCGAAGATAAAAGCCTATAACCTGCGGGACGGAATTTTCGAGGCTATCATTGACCGGTTTTACAAAGACCCGACCCTCTGTGCTTTTGGAGAAGAAAACCGCGATTGGGGTGGTGCCTTTGCCGTCTATCGTGGCCTGACCGAAGCCCTTCCCTATCCCCGCCTTTTTAATTCCCCTATTTCGGAAGGTGCCATCGTCGGGGCTGCTGTAGGTTATGCACTATGTGGCGGGAGGGTGATCCCCGAACTCATGTATTGCGACTTTCTCGGCCGGGCCGGTGACGAAATATTTAACCAGTTATCCAAATGGCAGGCGATGAGCGGCGATCTTCTCCGGATGCCTGTCGTCCTTCGTGTTTCGGTCGGGTCGAAATACGGCGCCCAACATTCGCAGGACTGGTCTTCCATCGTGGCCCACATTCCCGGCTTGAAGGTAGTATTTCCGGCCAGCCCCTACGATGCCAAGGGACTTATGAACGCCGCTTTGCAGGGCACGGATCCCGTGATTTTCTTTGAAAGCCAGCGCATTTACGATATCCCGGAATTATTCCATGAAGGCGGCGTTCCGGAAGGATATTATGAAATTCCTATCGGGGAACCGGATATTAAAAGGACCGGTAAGGACCTGACCATGCTTTCCATCGGGGCCACGTTGTATAAATGTGTAGAAGCGGCAGACCTGCTGAAGGAAAAATATAATCTCGAAACTGAAATAATTGACGCAAGGAGTATTGTTCCTTTCAATTTTGAGCCCGTAGTTGAATCTGTAAAAAAAACCGGGAGGATAATACTGGTCAGCGATGCCTGTTCCCGTGGCTCTGTGTTGAAAGATATAGCCCAGGTCGTCACCGAACTTGCTTTTGATTTTCTCGATGCACCACCGGTTGTAGTAGGTTCCAGGAACTGGATCACCCCTGCCTATGAAATGGAAAAATATTTTTTCCCGCAGACTGACTGGATCATCGATGCTATCCATCAGAGAATTTTACCCCTGAAAGACCATATGCCAAAACATGATTTTTCAAACCATTCAATTATCGACAAGGCAAAAAAGGGAATATAAAATTTAATATTGAAGAAGATTATTATTTTCGGCGCGGGTAAAATAGGCCGGTCTTTTATAGGCCAGCTCTTTGGCCGTGGAGGATATGAAGTGGTATTTGTGGAAGTAAACAAATCCCTGGTGGAGGAACTGAATAAAAGGAGATCCTATCTCGTAATCATCAAAAATGAAAACCGGAATGAAGAATTTTTAATCAGGAATGTACGCGCCCTTTATTGGTCGGAAAAGGAAACGATAGTGCAGGAAATCAACGAAGCCTCTATCCTGGCCACGGCGGTCGGGGCTACCAACCTGCCGGATATTTTGCCACTGATTGCACATGGCATCCTTCATAAACGGGAATCAGGCCACGATCCCACGACGGATATTATTATTGCCGAAAACCTGCGGAATGCCGGAACGTATATCCGGGATTTAATGCAAAATGAA
>CAYNCU010000027.1:0-25410 GCA_964395765.1 uncultured Roseivirgaceae bacterium
AATCACAACTTCAGGATATCCTACCAGTCAGGTTTCAGAAATCCTACCGTCGGCGATCAGTATATAAAACTAAATGCCGGGGTGATTACGGTTCTTGGCGGTGTTCCGGATAACAGCAAAGATCTGGATGTATACCAGAATTCGTTTACCATCAATTCAGTGGGTGCTTTCGGCTCAGCTTTCGGACAGGCTGTTGCCGGCGGTAGTCCACCCGACCAGGCCATTGCCAACAACAAGGACCTGCTGGTTAAATCCAATGTTAATTATATTAAGCCCGAGCAAGTTAAGACCTTCGAAGCAGGGTATAAAACATTGCTGGGCAATAAGTTTTACGTGGATCTGAACTTTTATTACAGCACATACACTGATTTTATCCTGAATACCGTTGTGATGGAACCAAACAGTCCTGTTTTAGGAAGTGATGGAAAAGTGAACCCCGCCGCTGCTATGGATATATTGAATAATAATGTCCGGCTATTCCAGTTGTATACCAATGCCAGTGATAAGGTTTCGACCGAGGGAGGGACATTGGGGGTAATGTATCGATTCCCAGAGGGCTATACACTTTCAGCCAACGGCACATTGGCCACGCTGGATTTGAAGAATGCCAACCCGGATGACATTCCTCCATTCAATACCCCTAAATACAGGACCTCCGTTATGTTTGACAACAGCACGTTAGACCGTAAATGGGGATTCAATGTGGCCTGGAGATGGCAGAACAAATTCGACTGGTACGGAACATTTAACCAGTTAAGGCCCGGCACAATCGATGCTCATTCCATCTTTGATGCACAGGTTAGTTATAAACTCACAGGAATTAAAACAATTGTTAAGCTGGGAGTCAGTAACTTGTTTAATAACCAGATATACGAAGCCTATGGCTCTCCATCCATCGGGGCCATCTATTATATATCCTTATTGTTTGATCAATTCCTACGATAACTATGGACACTTCCGAAATTCGTATGAATAAAAGTGAAGGTGCTGAGAAAATCGGCGCCTCACTTTGGTTTTTTTTCATCATTGCCTTATTAAGCAATATTTTAGGTGGAACCGTATCCACGCTTATGGCTGTATACCTGCCTGTGGTAGTCAGGGATCTCCTGGGAAAAACCAATAATGATTTTGTAAATCATGTGAGTGCTTATATTAATTCCGTTTATATTATAGGCTGGACTGCCGGGGGATTTCTATGGGGTATGATCAGTGACCGAGCCGGACGGATTAAATCATTTCTGGTTTCTTTGGCCCTTTACGGACTTCTTACCCTTTTGATTGGTTTCATGTATTCGTGGGAAATGGTGGTATTGCTCCGGCTGCTATCCGGTTTTTGTGTCGGCGGGGTATTAGTCATCACGAATATTTACCTCACCGAAGTCTGGCCTGAAAAATCCAGAGCGGTTTATATCGGCTTTCTTTCCATAGGTTTCCCCATCGGGATCTTTTCTGCGGGACTAATTAATTATATTTTCAAAAGCTGGAGAACCGGATTTATGATCGGGTTGATCCCCGCAGGCATTGCAATATTATCTGCACTTTTCATCTGGAGGTCGGAGGCTAAGGCGAAAGGGAATTTAAACCCGGTTCATGACCTCAGTTTAAGGGCTGTTTTTAACGACAATCATAAAAACCTGATTTTGGGTTCTATCCTATTCGGTTCCATGTTGATTGGCATGTGGGCGGTATTTTCCTGGTTACCAACCTGGATACAAAGCCTTCTTAATAATTCCAGTGGCCAAAAAGAAAGAGGCTTGGGAATGATGCTGATGGGCATTGGTGGTCTGGCCGGTGGTTTTATTTCAGGATATGTAGCCCGGATATTTGGAATGCGGAAATCAATGCTGGTATGCTTTGTCGGCTGTCTCGTGACCGCTCTGATCATGTTCGGCATTAATCGTACCTTTTCCAATGTGATCTATTTCGAGATTGCACTGATTACCGTTTTCTTCGGGATCAGCCAGGGCTTGCTGGCCACTTATGTACCCCAATTATTCAAGCCGGCTATCCGTGGCTCTGCAACGGGATTTTGCTTTAATACCGGAAGGATATTCACGGCTGTCGCAGTATTCTTCGTCGGCGCCCTTGTATCCTTTTTCGGAGGATACAGCAACACCTTGTTGGCCTTCTCAACAGTTTTTCTATTCGGAATGATATCCGTTTATTTCTCAAAAGACTTACAACTTAACCCTTAAATATTATGGCATATATAAAAGTACCGGAAGGAGTGCCTGGGATCAGAAGCCTGGTCCTGTTCAGGCCTGAAACGGGTCAATATCTTTATGATCTTGCCCAAGCACTATTACGCGGTGAATCCCCTATTCCCGAAGCGGAAAGAGAGCTGATCGCCGCCTATACTTCATCACAAAACCACTGCATGTTCTGCACGCTGAGCCATGCCGCAGCCTCGCGAGAACTGTTCGGCAATAAAAGTGAAGTAGTGGATTGTGTTTTGGAAGATATAAATAAAGCCGATCTTACACCCAAATTGAGAGCCCTGTTGAACATTGCAGCTAAGGTGACAAAAAACGGCAGATCTGTTTTACTGGAAGATGTGGAACAAGCTCGCGGTCATGGGGCCTCCGACAGGGAGATCCATGACACGGTTTTAATTGCGGCAACGTTCAGCATGTACAACCGATATGTTGACGGGCTCGCCAGTTTAACGCCCACCGATCCGGCAGCCTATAAGGAAATGGGCACAAGGATGGCAACCAAGGGATATGTTTTACCTAAAAAACAAAATTAACTATGGCATATATTAAAGTACCCGAAGGGTTACCCGGGATCGTGGGTCCCATGGCCTTTCGACCCGAAACCGCAAAACACCTGAACAATCTTGCTGAAGAATTATTACGTAGCGATAATTCACTTAGCCGCGGGTTCAGGGAATTAATGGCCACTTACGTTTCCTATCTTAACGATTGCTTCTTTTGCCAGAATGCCCATGGTGGTCTTGCACAGCATTACCTGCAATGCGACATCAATTACATTGACAGTATTAAAAAAAATTATCTTGACTCCGATCTCACAGATAAGGAAAAGGCATTGCTTGAGATTGCGGCCAGTGTTCAAAAGAGCGGAAAAAATGTTTCCGCCGGACAAATAGAAAAAGCCCGTAAGCTGGGTTCTACCGATATTGAAATTCATGATACGGTGTTGATCGCAGCAGCTTTTTGCATGTTTAACCGGTATGTTGACGGTTTGAATACGTGGGCGCCTGAAGACAGGAATTTTTATGTGAAAAGGGCTAAATCAAGGGCTGAGGAAGGATACGCTAATTTTGTACCCAACCACTGATGCTGGAAAATTTATATCCTGATATTAAAGTGCGCAGGCAGTCATGCTTGTGCACTTTTTTTATTTATATATCTGCAATGGGCGATATCCCGGCAGTCACATGGTCCCCTTTTTTTACCAGGACTTTTGCATAAACCGGCAGAAAAACGTCAACTCTTGAGCCGAATTTTATAAATCCGATCTGGTCGCCCTGACCTATAGTGTCCCCCTCTTTAAAATAATATTTGATCCTTCTTGCCATGATACCGGCTATCTGGCGTACCATCAGGCGCAGGCCTTTTGTCGTCTCAAAAACGATCGAGGTCCTTTCATTTTCCGTACTGGATTTCGGGTGCCATGCTACCAGGTATTTCCCGGGATGGTATTTAAAATATATAACTTTTCCCGCCACCGGGCTGCGGTTGACATGAACATCGAGCGGCGACATGAAAATAGATAACTGAATTCTTTTTTCTTTCAGGAATTCATCTTCGTTCACTTCCTCGATGACTACTACCTTCCCATCAGCAGGGGCGAGCACCATATGTTCATTTTCAAATACCCTGACCGCCGGATCCCTGAAAAACTGCAGGATAAAAAAATAAATTGCCGAAGAAACGATTATGGAAAGATCGAGCAGCCACGGGGGAAAGTGTAAAAGATATTTTCCTCCCAATACTATTCCCACCAGCAGGCATAAAGCCAGGAATAAAATCAGACGTCCTTCCTTGTGTATGCGCACGGTAAATTAAAATAATCCCCTGAATTTATAAGCACTTGCAATTTTATCGATGGCCACCATGTAGGCAGCAATGCGCAATGAAACATTATATTCAGATGCAACTTTAAATACATGAGAAAATGATTGTTTCATGATCCGGTCCATTCTGCGGTTGATTCGTTCCGCCTCCCATTTATATCCCAGCCTGTTTTGCACCCATTCAAAATAAGAAACGGTTACTCCCCCTGCATTCGCTAAAATATCAGGCACCACATGAATCCCCTTTTCCATAATGATCTCATCGGCATTGGCCGCCGTAGGTCCGTTTGCACCTTCAACGATCAGCTTGGCCTTAATCTTCGGAGCATTCTGGTCGGTAATGACATCTTCTACTGCGGCGGGAATAAGTACGTCTGTGTCCAGGGTCAATAATTCATCGCTGTCAATCCTTTCAGCACCCTGGAATCCTTCCAGCAACCCCTTATTTTTTTCCTTGTGTTGCATGGCCTCTTTTATATTGATTCCGTTCTCATTATAATAAGCCCCGCTAAGATCACTTATGGCAATAACTTTTGTACCCCTTTCCTCCATCAGTAATGCCGCATATGATCCGACATTGCCGAAACCCTGTACAACGATCTTACTCTGGTAGGGATTGATCTTAAGCTTTTCCATCGCCGATAAGGCAATGATCATGACCCCGCGCCCCGTTGCTTCCACCCTTCCCAGCGAGCCTCCCAGAATGATGGGCTTGCCGGTTACAACACTGCTGACGGTAAAACCCTGCTGACGTGAAAACTGGTCCATCATCCATGCCATTTCCCTTTGACCGGTACCAATATCGGGTGCAGGAATATCCCGGTCTGGGCCGAATACATTGGTCATGGCCGTTGTGTAGGCCCTGGTCAGCCTTTCGATTTCACCCGAAGACATTTCCCTTGGATTACACTTGATCCCCCCCTTAGCTCCCCCATAGGGGATATCGACTACTGCGCATTTCCAGGTCATCCACGCCGCCAGCGCTTTCACCTCATCCAGGGTGACATTCTTGTCAAAACGAACACCCCCCTTCGAAGGTCCCAGAATGGTGCTGTGGATTACCCTGTAACCTTCAAAAACCTTCAAAGAACCATCATCCATGGTCACCGGAAGGCTAACAATCACCTGTTTATCAGGTGTCTTCAACACATTATAAATATCATCGCTAAGCCCCAACTTCTGTGCTGCAATCCTGAATCGTGACATCATGGATTCAAAGGGATTTTCTTTGTCTTTTATCGGGGCAGGTTCAATATAGGACATATGAATTTTTCAGTTTTTGTCGTTTTTCGAGTCCAAAATTACGGGAATGTAAAAAAAAATAATGATTCTTTGAAAATTTAATTTTTTAATACACAATAACTTTCAGGTAAAAAACAATAAAAAACAGGGAAATCAATAATCCGTCAAAACGGTCTAAAAATCCACCATGACCGGGTAATATATTCCCTGAATCTTTAATTGCAATACTCCTTTTAAAAAGGGATTCCACAAGATCTCCGTAAGTGCCTGTAATTACAATAATTAAGCCGATAATAATCCAGTGAAAATAGGCGAGATCATGGAAATAAGTACCCAGGATAACCGAAGCGATCAGGGCAAAGACCAGTGCCCCGGCCATCCCTTCCCACGATTTTTTCGGAGATACTCTTTCAAACAGTTTTCGCCGGCCAAAACGAACACCGATAAAATAAGCGCCGATATCGCTGGCCCAGAGCATGATCATAATGCCGATCACCAGATGCGAATTGTAGTATCCCGGGGAAAAAACAGTGAAATTCAACAGGGAAAATGGAATTCCAATATAAAATATTCCTAAAAAGGTAAAAGCAATATTGGTAAACGGTTTTTCTTCCTTCCTATATAGTTTGATAAGAAATACGAGGGCGAGAAAGGGGAAGAGTATATAATAAAATCTGGAAGACGTTAATCCTGCTTCAACCAGGAAAGAAATAGTAAATATCAACAGGCAATTCAGGGTCCCGATGAATTTCAGGGGCAGCATGCCATCCAGCCAGGTCAGGTTATAAAATTCCAGGGTCGAGAAGGCACAAATCAGAAAAAAAACAATAAAATAAGTCCAGTGATTGACTGCGCAACCTGCCAGGATCAGGGTGGCTCCGGAAAGGCCGGTAAGAACACGAAGTCTTAAATTGGGATATTTATTCAAATTCAATTTCATTATTAATGAGGTTCGCTGCCTGCAGAGCTTCTTCCTGAGCAACATAAACCTCATAAAATCCGAATTTATAAGAACTGTCTTTTTTATTGACAATAACGGGACTTAATCCTTCTTCTTCGAGAACAGCTTTAACTATTTCGGCCCGGTGAGCCGCCTGCGTAGAATATACTGAAACCCAGTTACTCATTGTAATTCACCTTTCTTTGAATAAAATATCGCCGAAAATAAAATAAAAGAAGGAATCCTAAAAGGGCAAATATCAAGGTTGTGGTCCAGGAATAGGTCTGATCCTCTTCAACATTAATATGGGTTACACGCAAGTCATATAGGTACATCATCACAAGGATGAAACCGTTGTTAATGAAATGGGCCAGAACGGGGTACCAGAGACTTCTTGACCAATAATACATGTAACCGAATAATACGCCAAGCATGATCCGGGGTACAAATCCAAAAAACTGGAAATGAAAGGCGCTGAACAGCACTGCACTGATCCAGATGGCCGCGTGGCCGTTGTGAAGCATATTTTCAAGTTTGTTCTGAATGATTCCGCGGAACAATAATTCTTCACTGAATGCCGGTATTAAAACAATAACAACAAAGCCTGTAATAAAGTCGCTGGTATTATTGAACTGGGTAAGGAAATCGGTCATCACCTTTAATTTATTCTCTTCTGCCCGCGCCCATGACTCAAAGCCTGCCATTTCAGAAGGAAAATGAAGGTTTGCATTCCAGTCAATCAGAAATGAATTGGCAAACATAAATGCCACCACCATCAAAATGGATATCATAAAAATTGACAGGTCCCCTTTCAATTTAAATAGTTTAAACGGGTTCACACGTTCCAGGAACCGGATATAGACAAAACCTGCGATTAGGAAACCGAAAATTGTTCCCATCCCCTGTAAAAGATAAATCGGTAACCTTTCATTCGCCGTAAAAGGCGGGCTGGCAAGGGATGGTATCTGGCTGAATTTTATATCGGAGGTGGCCAAAGCGATAACCATACCGAACGCCTGGCCTATGAAGAGGCCCATGAGCACTATAATCAACAAGACAAAAAATGAATACCACGCCGTAAACTTACCGTCCGATAAAGTGTTATTTGAAATATTATTCATAATTCGGGTAAATTTACAGGAAAAACACAATCACAATACAGGAATTCGGGATTGATATAACAATGTTTACTGATTAATGGAAATGTTAAAAAAGATAATCGAGGCATTTCAACTATGGTAAAGATCGGCGACCTTGAGGTCGGGGAGTTCCCCTTATTATTGGCGCCTATGGAAGACGTAAGTGATCCGCCATTCCGTGCTGTTTGCAAGGAAAATGGAGCCGATCTGATGTATACGGAATTTATTTCTGCCGAAGGCCTTATCCGGGATGCTGTTAAAAGCAGGAAAAAGCTGGACATATATGAATATGAAAGACCAATCGGGATACAGATATTCGGTGAAAAAATAGAATCTATGCGGGAAGCTGCCGCTATTGCTGAAGAAGCAAATCCGGAAATCATTGATATTAATTACGGATGCCCCGTTTCCAAAGTAGCTTGCAAGGGCGCAGGTGCAGGCATTTTGCTTGATCTACCCAAAATGCAGGAAATGACCGCTGAAATTGTTAAAAGGGTCAATAAACCGGTTACTGTAAAAACCCGGCTGGGTTGGGATCATCAGTCCATCCGTATCGTGGAAGTCGCCCAAAGACTCCAGGACGCAGGCATAAAGGCCTTGACAATTCATGCCCGGACCCGGCAGCAGATGTACAAGGGTTCCGCCGACTGGAGTTATATTGCGGAGGTTAAAAATACGCCGGGGATTAACATCCCGGTATTCGGCAACGGAGACATCATATCCCCTGAAACAGCCTTATTTTGTAAAGAAAACTTTGGAGTCGACGGAATAATGATCGGGAGAGCATCTATCGGTTATCCATGGATATTCAATGAAATAAAACATTTTTTATCTACCGGGCTTCACCTTCCGAAACCTGCCATTGAAGACCGGATTAAGGTGGTAAAAAAACACCTGGATTTTTCCATCCAATGGAAGGGGCCACGTACCGGTATTCTTGAAATGAGATCGCATTACTCGAATTATTTCCGGGGGCTTCATGAATTCAAGCCTTTCCGCACGCGTCTTGTCCTCGCCGATTCCTTCGGGGAAGTAGTTGATATTCTCAATGAAATAGAAAAAGTATATTCCGATCCGATTTCGGTGAATGAATGATCTGGGAACGGACCAAAAATAAGGAATTCCTGTCCTGGTTCCTGATGATTTTATTATCCCTGATTTGGGGAAGTTCATTCATCTTAATGAAAAAAGGGCTGGTGGATTTCGATCCCGCCCAGGTAGCCGGTATCCGGATTTCCTCTGCTTTTATCTTTCTGTTACCGGTAGCCGTGAGGGGTTTCCGGGAATTAAAGAAAAGACATCTGAAATATTTATTGATTTCCGGGCTCCTCGGAAGCCTTATTCCTGCTTTTCTTTTTACCACTGCTGAAACAAAAATAGAAAGCTCTGTTTCCGGAGTGCTCAATGGACTTACGCCGCTGTTTACAGTCATCATTGGGGGAATATTCTTCCGGCTCAGATTTACGAGGAGAACCCTGATAGGCGTCATAATTGGTTTTACGGGAACGGTCATCCTCATCACTGCCGGTTCCGCCATGAATTTTTGGTCTACGAATGCCTTTGCATTATTCATTGTGCTCGCCACCCTTTTTTATGGGATCAATGTAAATGTTATTCACACCCACCTTGAAGACCTCAAAGCTTCGCTGATCATTTCTTTTTCCATGATGATGGTGGGGCCTGTGGCCCTGGCTTACCTGGTGGTCAATAACGGAATTCCTCATATTATGCAGGTAAGTCCTACAGCTATTATCTCCCTGCTCGCCTCAGTTACCCTCGGTGTTTTCGGAACGGCCGTTGCCTATTTTCTATTTAATAAAATGATAAAAATCACTGATCCTGTATTTTCCAGCTCGGTAACTTACCTCATCCCGGTAGTTGCGATACTATGGGGTGTCCTGGACGGCGAAAAGTTAATGCTCCAGCATTATATCGGGATCGTTTTTATTCTTACCGGCGTATTTATCGCCCGCGGTGTTAAGTAATAATTATTATCCGGTTAAATAATGTGAAATTGAAACTTTTCCACCTGCCGGATACGTTAAATAATTACCGGGTGTTGAAAATTAAAATCTTAAAATTATGGCATATCCCAACCTTATTTCGACTCAGATCAGCGAAGAGAAAGTGAATGAAATCATGAATGCCATCGAACAGATTGACAGCATGCTGCCTGATCTTGTTACCTTATCCAATGATAAACTGGCATCCCTTCCTAAAGTTAGTTCCAGTACCATCGATTTCGTTTACGAAACGCTGGAATTGGTTGATAAATTCCCGGGACTTATCCCGGAAGGAATCGAGATTCCCGAAATCCGTAAAGATGCAGAACTAATACATTCGATCAATACCATTCTTAAACCCTTGAAAAAACTGGTTCGCAAGCTGGAAGACAGTGCAGTATTGGCCGGAAGCGAGGCCTATCTGCCTTCCATGGCAATTTACAATGCGGTGAAAACAGTTAAAAAATAATCCTGTATTCCTCTTACCCTAAAAACCTCTGTCATTATTTTCCAGGCGGAATAATTATATAATAATTCCACTATTTTTTTTCACTTTATTCCGGAATTTGATCTTTTTACTTAATCGTTAATCACTGGAGTTTCGAAAACCCGCATACTTCATTTATATTACTTTTCTGTATAAAAGTTTTTACCGGCCAATGCTTTGATTATTGCACGTAAGGCGGAATGTGTTCCAGCATCAGGGTTTGCCTGTCTTGTTATTATGTTCATGAATATTACTATTTTAATTAAACCCTAAAACCCATTAATTATGAAAAAATTAATCGCACCAGCCATCCTGTTGATTTTATTCGGGATGTCATCCTGCTCAGGTCCCGCCAAAGAAACCGGCAATGTTATGGTAAGCCCGATGGCAGATCAGAACAAGGCAATTGTCGATAAATATATGAAAGCCACCATGGATGGTGACACGGCAACGATGAAAGATATGTTAACGGACGATTTTAAGGATTATAGTCCGGTTTACGGAGATTCCTCCAACAAGGCACAATATATGACGATCATGGAGAATATTTTTAGTACTACTACTGCAAATTATCAGCAGATTGCTGAACTGGCAATTAATGTAAAGGAAAACAAGCCAGGCCTGGAACCGGCAGGTGATTGGGTTATGACCTGGGGAAATCTGACGGCAAATTACAAAAACGGACATCCCTCGGCAACCTTTAAATATCATTGCGTTTTCCTGATAAGGGACGGAAAAATTGCCCTGACCAGTTCCTATTATGATGAAGCCGATTTGATGAGGCAGGAAGGTTATAAGTTTATTCCTCCGGATAGTACATCTATGTGAGGATTGTGGCCTAGAAGCACATCTCCCGGGTCCTCGTCTCCACTTTGTTCAGGCGAGGACCATGTGGAGATAATTATTTAACAATTCCGGTATTTTTTTACTTTGGACCGGTGGTTTAATTTTTTTTCTTATTTGGTAATTCCTGAAATTTGCAAATCCCAATATTTTCTTAACTTACTTCGCCATATGAAAGGATCACATGAACTGAGGCGCTGATTTTTAAAATGGATCCTGAATATTCCGGGCGGCAAATATTTCAAAAATTTATCGGTAAGTTCCTATAAAAGCAACACTCTTTTAATAACCAATCAATTTCTTAATCATGAAAAAAATTATGATACCAGCCATCCTGATCGTGGCAACCGGGATGGTTTCATGTTCGTCTTCTGATCCCACTCATAGTGCTTTGGGAGAACAGAATAAAGCTTTGGTAGAAAAATTTTACCAGGCTGTGTCGGATAACGATACAACCGCCTTACAGGAGCTGTTATCGGATGATTTCATGAAGTACGGGCCTGCCGCCAGTGATTCATCGACAAAAGCCGGCTTCATGGATTTTGTCAAATCATTGCACGAATCCTATGGTTCAGTATCCTTTAATAGAGTCGCCCGGATTTCCTATGATGCAGCGAAGGATGTCCCTGGCGAATACATTACCGGTAATTGGGTATTCATCTGGACAGTTCTGACACTGAAGACGAAAGACTCCGGCAAGGAAGTAAAAGTCAATCTGCATGAAGATTTCGCCGCCAGGCACGGTAAAATCGAAAAGCTCTATGTTTTTCTTGATTATGCGGACTGGCTTAAACAAATGGGGTACACATTCGTTGCGCCGGCAACCGACTCAACATCGATGAAGTAAAATTAATTTTGAATTCAGGTATTGTTTCCCACAGATTTTACGGATTAGCGTAGGCATCAATAAAGAAATATATCTCCGTGGTCCGTGTATCACAGACCACGGGTGCAGTGGATTATAAATGCATTCATCAGATCCGCAGGAACTGATACTTAAACCGATCCAGTTGCCCTTCTTCGCCGACAATAATTATGATCGCATCTTCAACTAATTTGGTTTCAGGGCCCGGATTAAAAGAGAACTGACCTTTGTTTTTATACGCCACCACTGTAACACCGGTGACTTTTCGTATATGGAGTTCGGCAATGGTTTTATCACGAAATTCTTCTTTCAATTCTGAATAGGATATTTCTTCCAGCCTGATTTTATATTCGCCGATCCCGTTGAGAAGTTCCAGGAACTCTATGACATAGGGCTTGGTAATTAACTGGGCCATGTGCAACCCCCCAAGTACATCGGGCATGATCACTTTGTCGACCCCGGCCCTTTTCAATTTTTTTTCGGAATGCGTATCCGATGCCCGGGAAATTATTCTAATCGATGGATTCAGCTCTTTGGCGGTAAGGGAGATAAAAACATTATCCGAATCACGCGGAAGGGTGGTAATAATATAATCCGCAGTTTCTACCATGGCCTGCTTCAGTGTTTCTTCAAGGGTTGCATCACCATGGACGGCATGTATTCCCATGTCAGGAGGGATCTGATTGTATATTTCACTATTGTTCTCAATGACGATAAAATTCTTTGCATTTTGCATTAATTCAGAACAGGCCCTGGACCCGTTCCTGCCATAGCCGCATACGATTACATGGTTTTTCATTTTTCTGATCTCCTGATCGAATTTATATTTACGAATTATATTTTTAAGTCCTCCTTCAAAGATATAGGTTGTAATTACTGATATTCCGTAGGCCAGTACAACCAGGTTAAAGACAATATAAAAGCTTACAAATATTTTTCCGGGTTCCGTTAAAGCGCCTACCGTGGAAAAACCGACGGTTGATATGGTGATCACCGACATATAAAAGGCATCCGACAGGTTATATCCCTCGATCAGATGGAAACCAAGAATACCGGCAACCAGGCTGATGATCAATAATACAATCGCTTGTATTAATTTACGGATGTTACGGAACAACGGAACAGATTTTGGTTTACGAGTTAATTAAATCATAAAAAGGAAAAAAATTGAATTCAGGGTAAAGATATAAATGAATGGGGCTAAATGAAATAATCCGGTGGTTGGAGTTTAATCTATCATTTGTCATATTGGATGCTGTGTGACCGGCAATTTATAGCCCGCTTAAAATAACTATTATTTTATTATATATCGTTTCCGGTAACCGGATGCGCGTGGCCAGTTTGAATGCAAAATCAAAATGTTTGATTATCACGGAAAAATACTTTGATTCTTCCGGTATTTGATAAAAAATAACTATGGCATAATCCTATCGGGATTTAAATATTTATAAAATTTTATTTCAATTATTTATTGAAATCCCAATTTTCTTTAACGATTCTAAAATTCGAGCTATTTGAACTAGGCAGCCGGATAAGAAGATATTCGGATTCAGTTAATACCCATATTATAGAAAGGAATAGTAGAAAAAGATATAAAAATGATTTTATTAAGTTTTTAACAATTGTCCATTCAAGCATTGTTGAAACGAGTAACCATTTTAAAAAGCCAAATATCCTCTGTCCTGAATTTGAAAGTATTATTAAGGATTTAATTGCAGATTATGACGCCCCTGGCGGTAGAATTTACAGGTTTATTGAATTTGTATCCATATACTGGCAATAATCCAACTTTACCAGCAGCAGGTAACAGGCAACGGAAAACATTGAAAAAAATAAAAAATAAACAATTGAAGAATAAATTGAACTTTTTCGATAAATTGGTCGTTTAATTATATTGTAAATCGTAGAGGGAAAGTACTTATGAGTGGTCAAACAATGATGTTATCGGAGAACGGAGATAATTTAAATGTAATGGTTATCGGCAACAACCCCGCCGAAGTTTCCGGTTACCTGTCCCGTTTAACAAATTTCCAGGGGGTTAAATTCATCACCAACTGCTGTTTTAACCTTCGTAAAAGTTTCCTTGAAATAAGGAACTGGAGGCCTCATTACATCATGATCGATGATTATTTTCCAAAGGAACAGATCCGGAAATTCATACGCCGGATCCGGAGAAATGCCAATACCCAGGAAATCCCGGTTGCCATTTTGAAAAGCAATAACCAACAAATGTTAATTACCGGTGTTCAGGATTTCCTTTTGAAGGAAAGTTTTACTCCGGAAACGCTTCTTCATGCCATCCGTAATTCAAGGAATATCAGAAAAGCCCAGGTGATCCTGTATAAAACCTATAAAAGAAGTAAAAAGCATTTCAGGAAGATCAGGGATTCTTTCAGCCATCTCCAATAGCCTGGTACAGGTCTGTAAAATAAAACCCCAATAATTGATTGCCATTGTTCATCGATCAGGGAAGATGTTCTGCCTGAAATTATTCGTAATAATTATTTCATGTAATTGTTTATCAGGGGTTATCTTCGGATTTGATTCGAAGAAGCCGTAGATGGTTTTTTAATAGTGCCTGTTTTTAAATAGGCATGAAATTGATAATTTCGGGCTCCTGAACAGAACCAGGAACGACATAAGTTGAATTAACGTAGGGTAAAAAATATCGAGAAAGTTATGGCATTACCAAAACAGTTTCAGCATCCGTATGAATTTGATCCGAAGTATTCTAAAAGTATCGCCTATTTCAGTATGGAATTTGCCATCCATCAGCCCCTGAAAACTTATTCCGGGGGCCTGGGATTCCTGGCAGGATCACAGATGCGGAGCGCCTATGATCTGAATCAGAATGTTGTAGGAATAAGCATTCTTTGGAAATACGGATATTATGACCAGATACGGAAAGGGGATCAATCGATGGATGTCCTGTTCCAGGAAAAGACTTATAGCTTCCTGGAGGACACAAAAATCAAATTCTCGATTGAGATCAACAATCATCCCGTAATAGTAAAAGCTTTTTATCTGAATCCTAAAACTTTTGGCTCGGTCCCTATTTTTTACCTGACCACCGATGTTCCGGAAAACGATTACCTTGCGCGATCCACTTCTTTTAAATTGTATGATTCCGATCCATCGGCCAGAATTGCCCAGTTCATGCTTCTCGGGATCGGGGGCGCCAAATTGCTTGATGAATTGGGCCATAATGTCGATATCTATCATCTAAATGAAGCCCATGCCCTTTCAGCGGCTTTTTACCTTTATAAAAAATTCAGCGCGATTGAAGAAGTAAAAAAACGGCTCGTTTTTACCACGCATACCCCCGAAGAAGCCGGAAATGAAAAACATGACATGCGCCTGCTTGAAAAAATGGGATTCTTTTCGGGAATTACCTATGAAGAATTGGTTGAAATCACCGGAATTACCGATGATGTATTTAATCATACCCTTGTCGCCTTGCGCCTTGCCAATCTTGCCAATGCCGTATCCCGGAAGCATGGTGAAATTGCCAACAAAATGTGGTCAAATCATAAAGACATATGCAAAATCATATACATCACCAATGCCCAGAATAAAAAATACTGGGCGGATAAATTATTATATGAAGCATTGGAGAATGGGGACGACGAACTGTTAAGGGAAAGGAAAATGCAGATGAAAGAAAGCCTGCTGGAAGAAGTTGCCGACCAGGAAGGAGAGATTTTTGATAGTGAAGTGTTAACCATCGTATGGGCAAGACGATTTGCAGGTTATAAACGGTCGGACCTCATCGCCCAGGATATAGATCGTTTTCACAGCCTCATTACCAATAAAACGCGACCGATTCAGATTGTGTGGGCCGGCAAACCCTATCCCATGGATTATAATACCATCAGCATATTTAACCAGCTGGTACATCTGAGTAAAAAATATACGAATGCGGCAGTATTAGTCGGTTATGAGTTGAAACTTTCCAAAATCCTTAAAAAGGGGGCCGATATATGGCTGAATACGCCCAGGATCCCGCGGGAAGCCTCAGGAACAAGTGGAATGACTGCCGCCATGAACGGCTCAATTAACCTGAGCACCTACGATGGATGGATACCGGAATTCGCGAAGCACGGAGTTAATGCTTTTATCGTTCCGCCTGTAGATCCCACGCTACCCCTTCACCAACAGGACCAGCTCGATTGCCAACACCTGCTTGACTTGCTTGAGCATGAGGTGATACCGACCTATTATGATAATAGGGACAAATGGACACAGATCATGAAAAACAGCATGATGGATATCGTTCCCTATTTTGACGCCGACCGCATGTCATACCAATATTACGAGAAACTGTATAATTATTAATTTGATTAAATAAGCCAAAAATCCTAACTTCAGGGTCAAAGGGATTTATATCGCTGGCAAAAGATTTTAGTCCCTGAATATAAAATATAATTCCCTTAATATTTTTTGGTCTAAATGAAAAAGCCGCATGTTTTAATGCTTGGATGGGAATTCCCTCCAAATATCAGCGGAGGCCTGGGGGTAGCCTGTTATCATATCGTAAAATCATTAAGGGAATATGCCGACATTACCCTGATCCTTCCCTATATGACATCAAAAATCAATATCCCCGGCGTCAGGATCATCGGAATTGGTAATCTTAATCTTGAAAGAATATTTAAGGAAAAAGAAAGGCTTGTTCTGCTATCAAGATATATTAAAAAAATTTCCGATTTTCATCTATCCCCTTATCCTTCGGTAAGGGAAAAAAGTATCCAGGGGATAAAATCGGGATCAAAAGCCCGTCATAAGAAGGTTTCGGCTAAACTCGATAATCCGCTGAAGGGCACCAGTCTATATGGCGAAGACGTTATAGAAAAGGTTCAGTTATATGGTGAAATATGCAGGCGGGTAAGCAAAAAACTATCGTTCGATATTATTCACGCCCATGACTGGTTAACCTTTCCTGCAGCTCTGGCCATTAAAGAAACCACCGGCAAACCTTTGGTGATTCATATTCATTCGTTGAATATTGACCGGATCGGTCCTGACGATCAGAGCTGGATTTACAAGGTAGAAAAAACCGCATTAAATGAATCGGATCTTATAATCCCCGTCAGTAAATATACGCGCGGAATGATCACGGAACATTACGGAATAAAGAAACAAAAGATATTTCCAATTTATAACGGGGTCCGCGAACTGGAGGTTTACCATACCCAAAAAAAATTTCCGGAAAAATTGATCCTTTTCCTGGGTCGAGTTACCTACCAGAAAGGGCCTGGGTATTTTCTTCAAATTGCGGATAAGGTGATAAGAAAATTTAAAAATGTCCGTTTCGTAGTGGCCGGCGATGGGGACCGTTTTCACCGGATCATTGAAGAAAGCGCGTACCGCGACATCGGGCATAAATTTCATTTCACCGGTTACCTGAATCGTGAAAAAGTATACGACCTGCTTTCCATGAGCGATATCCTGGTAATGCCTTCCGTATCGGAACCTTTTGGCCTCGTAGCCCTTGAAGCGGTCCAGTTCGGCGTGCCGGTAATAATTTCAAAACATTCCGGAGCTTCAGAAGTCCTGAAAGGATCTTTCCAGGCCGATTTCTGGGATGTAGAATTAATGGCCTCCTATATACTGCGTCTGCTTACAGATGACCAACTCAGGGAAAAATGTGTAACCCAGGGATATAAAGATCTTAAAAAACTGACCTGGAAAAATACAGCGAAAAAAATTAACGAAGCCTATGAAAGGCTTTTAACCCAATGAAGAACCTTTGTCTATACTTCCAGGCCCACCAGCCTTACAGGATCCGGGAACTCTCATTCTTTGAAATGGGAGACAGGCCCGAACTTTTCGATAAGGCTCTTAACAAAAAGATTCTGACAAGGGTAACCGGCAAAAGTTATAAACCCAGCCTGGAAATGTTCGGAAGATTAATAAAAGCTACCAAGGGAAAATTCAGATGCGCCATTTCTGCCACCGGAATTCTCCTCGAACAATTTAAAGCTCATCAGCCTGAGATCATCAGTGATATTAAAAAACTGCTTGTCACGCATCATTTTGAACTGTTGGGTGAAACCTATTACCATTCCTTCGCCTCCTTGTATTCCTTAAAGGAATTTGAGGAACAGGTGAAGGCCCACAAGGACCTGCTGAAAAGTTTATTCCGGTTTGAACCGGTAGTTTTCCGGAACACCGAACTTGCTTTCAGGAGTGATATCATGAAACCGCTCGAAAAACTAGGATTCAAATCCATTTTTATCGAAGGAAGCGAAAGAACCCTCAGGGGGAATAACCCGAACTATCTATATAGCCCCTCATCCCCGAAAGAGATGACAATATTTACCCGGAACCAGGAGTTTTCAAATATTTTCACTTGTAAAGAGAGTACCTTAAATAAAAAAATAAAATTTCCCGATACGAAGAAAGTCATCGAAACCCTTTTACAGGAAGAAGGCGATTTAATTAATATCTGGTTTGATATAGAATGCCTGGGGGAACATCTTAAGGAATCTACCGGCATATTCGAATACTTTGAAAAGTTTATTGATTCGGTGATTCAATCAAAAAAATTACAGTTTATTTTACCTTCTGAAGCAGCTTCGAAGTTCAGACCAAAGGGAACCATTGACGTATATTCACCGGTCACCTGGCATATTAAGAGCAATGATATATCCGCCTGGAACGGGAATGCCATGCAGATCGAAGCCATGAAATACATTTACGGACTTGAAAGAAAATTAAAAGCTACGGGAGATTCCGGGATAATCGAATCCTGGCGAAAGTTGCAATCTTCCGATCATTTTTTATATATGGATACGGAAGAATCAAACGGGAACCGGCCGGCCCAGCAATTCAGTCCGTTCAAAAGTCCGCATGAAGCCTACATTTACCTGATGAACGCTTTGGCCAGCCTGGAAATTGAAGCAGGCAATTGAATATTCAAATGTTGTTGACTCCTAAATCCAGACTTTGGATTTCAATAGAAAAAATCAGAAATAGGAGGTCCGAAGTCGGAGGTCCGGGGATTTTTGTTTGAACCAAAAATCCTCTGACCTCTGACCCCTGATTTCTGACTTCAACAAAAAGCAATGCAAAAAACTACTACACTTATCAACGAGGGAAATCTATTAAGCGGCACCTTCCTTTTTCAAAACCATGGCCATACGGTTCGGAAGGTAGATGCTCATCATTGAATTCTCACCGGGAGGATGGGCAAGGTAGTGCATCTTCATATCCACGCGGTTAAATCCTCCGAATTTCGAATCATCGGTATTAAGAATGATCCGGTAATTTCCCGCAGGGCAATGAAATTTATAATCCGGAATTGAATTGGACGGATGCCAGTTAAAAATGAATATCAGGTTATTCCGTTCGAAAATGATGGTTTTATTGGCTTCATCCATATTCAGTTGCCGGGCAGGAAGGGAAGTCAATATGTCATTGTCGCGAATAAGGGCTATCATATCGTGATCAAAATCATTCAGGAATTTATAGCGCAATTTCTCATTTTCTACCAGGGACCACTGACGTCTGCAATATTTGTAACTCCACCCGTTTCCTTCGCGGGGAAAATCGATCCATTCGGGGTGGCCGAATTCATTGCCGATAAAGTTCAGGTAAGCTTCCCCGCCGAGCGAGATCGTGAATAAACGGATCATCTTATGCATGGCAATACCGCGGTCAATAATATGATTGGGGTCGTCGACCTGCATGTGGAAATACATTTCCTTGTCCATGAGCCAGAAGGCTACGGTTTTGTCCCCCACGATGGCCTGGTCATGCGACTCTGCATAGGTCACGGTTTTTTCCTTCCAACGTCGGTTGGTCATGGTGCGCCACAAATCATGAATATTCCAGTCTTCATCCCGGTATTCCTTAAGGTATTTAATCCAGAAATCGGGAATACCCATGCCCAGTCTGAAATCAAATCCTATCCCTCCTTCCTGCTGAAGGCGACAAAGTCCGGGCATTCCGCTCATGTCTTCCGCAACGGTTATTGCGTCCGGTTTTATTTTATGGATCAGGTAATTGGCCAGCTGAAGGTATATCAATGAATCCCACTCGACATCTTTAACAAAATATTTATCGTAATGATCAAAATGAGTAAAATCGCCATGATGAAAATACATCATGGAAGTTACTCCGTCGAATCTGAAACCGTCAATATGATATTCATTAATCCAGTACTGCAGGTTGGAGAGCAGGAATTGTTTTACTTCTTTCTTGCCGTAGTTAAATAATTTGGAATCCCATGAACTATGATACCCCCTTCCTCCCGGGTGAAAATACTGATCGTCGGTACCATCAAACTCATTAATCCCCTCCGCGATATTCTTAACCGCATGGGAATGGACAATGTCGATGATCACCGCCATGCCCAGTTTATGAGCTTCATTGATCAGGCGTTTGAATTCCGTAGGGGTTCCAAACCGGCTTGACGGCGCAAAGAAATTCGACACATGGTAACCGAAGGATCCGTAATAAGGATGTTCCTGTATCGCCATCAATTGTAAAGTATTGTACCCGAGTTTATGAATCCGGGGTAATATATTATCCGTAAACTCGTCATAAGTCCCTATGCCTTCCTTTTCCTGGGCCATACCCAGATGGGCTTCATAAATGAAAGGTGCCTTTTTAACTCCTGCGAGGTTGAATGATTTATCATTCCATTCAAATTTTTCTGCAATGTTCCACACCTGGCCCTTGAAATCCTTGGTTTCGGGGTCCTGAACGGCACGAAATATATAAGCCGGAATCCGGTCAATGGAATGCCTTGAAGTACGGACATGCACCTTGATCAGATCCCCTTGCTTAAGTTCACTGCCCGGGACAAATATTTCCCATATACCATTTTCGATTCTTTTCAGGGGATGCGATTCCCGGTTCCAGCCGTTAAAATCACCGGTCAGAAATAATCCCGAGGCGCCCGGCGCCCATTCCCTGTACCACCAGCCTTTTTTATTTTTATCATAGTTCAATCCGAGGTATTTATACGCCGAGGCAAACTTTTCCAAGGAACCGGAATCTGAAATTATCTCCTCCAGAGAGCGCTGAAACCGGTTAATCCTGTCTGCTATTTCGTCGGTATAGGGCTCCAGCCATGGATCGTCTTTTACCAATTGGGGAACTGCATTTTTATTATCCATTTCTGCCAGATTATTTGATTAAAATTATGATTTTTTGTTAAAAATTACGTTAGGTTTTTGATTCACATGCAATTAAATTAATTTCCACAGGTAATTGGAAAACTAATCATGAAAACCATCGGACTCATCGGGGGATTAAGTTGGGCATCGTCCCGGGAATACTACAGCATACTGAACACCGAATATAACCAAAGAAAAGGTAAAAATCATTCCTGCCCGATTGTAATGTATTCCTTTGATTTCCATCCAATGGAAATTTTACAGACTGAGGGAAACTGGATCCGCATTAATGAAATGATGTCGGATGCCGCCATGCGAATTGAAAAAGGAGGTGCCGACCTGATCCTGATCTGTTCAAACACAATGCATTTTTGTGCTGAAACCATGCAGTCAACGGTGATGATACCAGTACTTCATATCGCCGATGCAACCGGGGAAGCCATAGCGGGGAAAAATATAAAAAAAATAGGAATGCTGGGAACCCAATACCTGATGAACATGTCTTTCTACCCCGAGCGTCTGAAAAAATTCTATTCTATCGATACTATATTACCCGGAGAAAAGGATGCTGATATCGTGAATACAATAATCTACACAGAGCTGGTGAAAGGAATTATCCGGCCGGAATCCAAAAACAAATTGCTCAAAATTTGTTCAGGGCTGGTAAAAAACGGGGCTGAAGGGATCCTTCTCGGTTGCACCGAATTACCTCTTATTCTCGGGGAAGAAAAAACAGAAGTACCTTTTTTCAACAGCACGCAGATTCATGCCCTATATGGCCTTGATTTTGCCATGAAAGAACATTTATATGCGTGACAACCGATAAATTTGTTTATTCTCTCTGATATTGTTTACATGATTCCCTGCAGGTGAAACCAATCGCAGCCATATTAATCCTGATTGTAGTTTTTTCGAATTCCTATGCACAGGAAACGCCGGGAGAGAACCCCGTTAAAGTCACCGGAAAGGTTCTCAATGAAAAATCCATGGAGCCGGTTTCCTTTGCCAACCTGCTGGATATTACCCGGAGCACGGGTACGTCTGCCAACGAAAACGGTGAGCTTGCTTTTATCATCAATAAATCCGATACGATGAAAATTACGGCGATAGGATATGAAGACACCTACATTAGCCTGAAAGATTCTTCCGATAAAAAAATCTATTACCTCACCATCCGGCTAAAGCCCAAGGCCTACCTTCTCCAGGAAGTTGAAATATATGCGAATAACCCCATGGCGGGATTCCGTCGTGACACTACACATACAACGAAATACCAGTTCAACACCGGTTCAAACGATTATACCGGACGGGTCCTGGGTTCTCAAACGGAAAGCGCTTCCGGGTATATCACCGCCTTCGCCGATCTTTTCAACCGTCATGCCAAAGAGGAAAAAAAATTGAACAAGATCCTGGATGCCCAGAACAAGGAACAGGCCGCTAAAAATTATCACGACAGTATTCAAATGATGGTTAATTCACGGTATAATAAACTGGTCGTAGGCAGGATCACCAACCTGAAAGGTGATGACCTTGATGAATTTATAAAGGAGTACCGGCCATCCGATATTTTTATTCTCACCGCCTCCAATTATGATTTCGCTCTACAGATCGTCAATAGTTTTTATGATTTTCAGAAAAAACACGGCTTTCAGGTCGATATTGATGAAATACTCCGGAAAGCCGTCTTTAAGAATTAATCCTGAAGATAAAAGATTGAAGATGGATGATCTTCTATCCTGAATTGAAATAATCACATATTCAAGTTATAGATTGATCTTTTTCAAAACCTCAACGGTCCGGGAGAGCATATCATCGGTAAAGTCGAGGTGGGTAACGAAGCGGATTTCCTGTTTACCGAATGGGGTGGCGAGAATATTTTTTTCCTGGAGAAGATTTATAATTTTTTTTGTTTCAAGTCCATCCGCTAATCTGAAAATCACAATATTAGTATCCACCGGTAATAGCTTGTCAACAAAATCAAGTTTTTCCAGTGCACCACCCAGTTCCCTTGCTCTTTTATGATCCTCTTTCATGCGGTTGATATGATGATCCAGGGCATATATCCCCGCGGCGGCAAGAATGCCGGCCTGGCGCATGGCTCCCCCGAATACTTTCCTTACTCGCTTAGCCTTTGCCATTAATGTTTGGGATCCGATTAAAAGAGAACCCACCGGTGCGCCGAGGCCTTTGGAAAGGCAGATTGAAATGGTATCGAAATATTTTCCAAAGGCCTCCGGTTTCTCACCGGTTTCAACCAAAGCATTGAAGATCCGTGCACCGTCAAGGTGCATATTCAAATTATTTTTCGCGGCAACTTCGGAGATAGGGGCAATCTGATCCAGCGTATAATAACTTCCCCCTCCCTTATTGACGGTATTTTCAAGGCATACCAATGCACTGGTTGGTTCGTGTAGATCAATGGGTCTGATATTATCCTCCACCTGGGCGGCCGTGATCCGCCCCCGGTCACCGTCAATCAGTTTCAGTGAACACAGGGAATTATAGGCGACTCCGCCGGCCTCATAATTATAAACATGGGAGCGCCAGTCGCAGATAATTTCATCCTGCGGTTGCGTCTGTATCCTGACCGCTATCTGGTTCGTCATGGTCCCTGAAGGACAAAACAAGGCGCTCTCTTTAGTAAACATTTTAGCCGCTTTTTCCTGCAAGGCATTGACGGTCGGGTCTTCATCATAAACGTCATCTCCGACCTCGGCATGCATCATGGCTTCCAGCATTCCCGGCGTGGGCTTGGTCACAGTATCACTCCGTAAATCGATTTTCATAGGGTAAAAAATTTTAACGGTTTTCTTCAGTACTATCGGCCAGATTATATACTACTTCACCGTTAATAATGGTCATACTTACCTTCGTAGATAGTATTTCATCTTCCGGGATTTTCATAATATCTTTTGAAACAATGGTAAGATCCGCCAGCTTACCCGGTACGATGGAACCTTTAATATTTTCATCAAATTCCCCATAGGCAGCATCGAGGGTATAAGCACGAAGAGCCTGTTCACGGGTCATTTTCTCCTCCGGCTGGTAACCGCCCGGAGGCGTTCCCTTTAAAGTTTTCCGGGTAACGGCAGCATAAAAATTCGCAATGGGATCGATGGGTACAACCGGGACATCAGTTCCTTCTATGATCTTCGCTCCGGTTTTAAGAATTTTCTGCCAGGCATAGGCACCTTCTTCGATACGTTTTTCCCCCAGCCTGTCGATGGCCCAGGGCATATCATATGACATGTGGACCGTTTGCATGGACGCGATCACGCCCAGTCGGGCGAAGCGGGGAATATCCTGCGGGGAAAGATGTTGTGCATGCTCCACCCTGAATCTCGGGTTTTTAACATCCGGGTTTTCCTGGAACACTTTCTCGTAAATATTAAGTACTTCCCTGTTCGCACGGTCGCCAATGGCATGAGTACAAACCTGGAAGCCATGCCGGATACCCTTCATGGCCGTTTCATAAATGAACGCGGAATCTTCAACAGGACCTCCATACTGGCCGGGCATATCGGAATAAGGCTGTAAAAGCCACGCTCCCCTGGAACCAAGTGCCCCGTCTGAAAATAGCTTAATGGAACGAATGGTGAGGTAATTATTTCCCAGGCCGATTTCAGGGCCTTTTTTCATATATTGATCGATCAGGCTGGTATCGCTCCCTAATATCATTACATATAGGCGTACCTTCATTTCGCCTGAATCAAGCATATTCTTGTATAAATCAATGGTACCGTCACCCACACCGGCATCATGGAAAGAGGTAATGCCGTTTCGAAGACAATTGTCGACCGCCAGGTGAAAGGCTTTCTTTTTTTCACTTATTCCAGGTTCAGGCACATATTTTTGAATAAGTCCTGTTGCATTCTCAATAAATATCCCTGTTGGGTTTCCTTTACCGTCCTTCATTATCCGCCCATTGCCTTCGAATTTTGAATTACGCGATATTCCGGCAATTTGCATTGCCTTGGCGTTGGCCAGGGCGGCATGTCCGCTTTCATGGTATAAAAAGACCGGATTATCGGGTGAAACATCGCTGAGTAGCTTATGCGTGGGAAATCCTTCCACTACCTCGCCGGGTATATGCGCCCATTTGCTTTGATGCCAGCCCCTTCCGGTTATCCATTGCCCGGGTTCCGCATGACTTACTGCTTCCTTAACCTTCGCGATCAGGTCTTCATAGGATGCCACCCCTTCCAAATCAAGTTCCATTTTGCTGAACCCCATAGGCATAAAATGCCCATGACTGTCGATTAAACCAGGAAGCACCGTCTTCCCTTTCAAGTCGATAACTTCCGTTGTTCCATTCCTGTAGGAAAGTGCTTCCCTGTTATTTCCCACATATATAAATTTCCCTTCGCGGCTCGCTATCGCTTCTGCCCTGGGTTGCTGATCATCCATTGTATAAATATTCCCGTTAATCAGTATCAGGTCGGCGGGCTGGTTCATGGAGCAGCTGGTAAGAGTAAAAAGAAGAACAGTGATAATTAACCATTTCATACCGAAAGTAATTTTTACAAATGAATATAATATTTTTTACAGATATCACGAATCCTGTTTTTATTCGCGCAAAAAGATGGCGAAAACCGTCAATCCATATACGGAATTCCGGATCGGGTGCAAATTCCGGAAGATCGAAGCCGGAGGCATGGATCTTTCTTTATAATGTTTTAGCCCCCTAACAGATTGGACAGGGATTAGTAAATTAAATTACTAATTTT
>CAYNCU010000028.1:0-3529 GCA_964395765.1 uncultured Roseivirgaceae bacterium
ATTTACTCCTATACCTTTCAGGATCCCCAAAAATCCATTGAGCTTGTGAAGGAAGTACTTCCTTTACTGAATAAGAAAGGTACTGACCGGCAATGGGCATCTTTTTATAATTCGACGGGAATAGCCTATTACCTTCAGGGTGATTATGTAAAGGCTACCGATCACTACCTGAAGGCTTTGACTTTAAGTGAAAAGTTAAACGATACACTGAGAACCGGAAGGATACTCAATAATCTTGGAATCATCTTTGAAGAAGTAAAGAATTATTCCAAAGCGAAAGAATATTTTTCACGTAGTCTGAAAACTTTCGAGGGGGATGAGGATAATTATATTGTTGCTGCCATTATGAATAATATTGGTCAGGTCTACGAGGACCTTGGGGACCTGGATTCCGCCTTATATTTTCATCAACATTCCCTTGAAATCGCCTTGCATAATAATTATAAAGACAGGGAAGCGGATTCCCAGTTGAATATTGGTTCGATTCTGGTTAAGAAAAAGGAATATAAAGAAGCGCTTGATCATCTTTTGCTCGCTTACAGGCTGGATAAGGAAAACCATAATCTTTCGGGGATCACAGAAACCTTTGCCACTCTCGGTGAAGCTTATATGGGGCTGAATCAACCGGAAGACGCTTTCCGGTACCTGAAAATGGGTCTTGATAACAGCCTTTCCAAAGGAACGAAAGATCTCACGGCCAGGATTTATTCTGATTTAGCGGATTATTATGCTACGATCCGGTCCTATCAAACAGCTTATGAATATTTACAGAAACACATGAGCCTTTCCGACAGCCTCTTAAATTCTGAAACAAGAAAACAAATCCAGAATCTTCAGCTGATGAATGAAAACGAAAGAAAGGCCAGGGAAATTAATCTTCTTACACAGATCAATAATCTTAAGGATGAACAGATTAGTTCTCAGAAAAAATACTTTACCCTGCTTTTCATCGTTGTTTTGTCACTCATTGTGATCAGTATTCTGTTATGGATCTATTACCAGATAAAATCGAGGGCCAATAAAATGCTGGCTATGAATAACCAGAAAATTTCCGATCAAAATTCAGAACTGGAAGCACAAAGTAAAAAACTGCAGGATCTATCCGTAGAAAAGGATAATATGATCGGTGTAGTGGCTCATGACCTGAAATCTCCATTAAGCAAGATCATGGGTCTATCCAGCCTGATCCGGTCCACCGGTGATCTGCAGGCGGAACAGATTGAATACCTGAACCTGATCGATAAAGTGATCGCCGATGCCAATCAGTTAATTACAAGAATCCTGAATTTGAATAAACTCGAATCCGTTGAATATATTCCCAATAAGGCTTCGGTAAACATAAGTTCGGTACTCCACGATGTAGTAAATGCATTCCTAAAACCGGCAGAAGAAAAAGTCATTAAAATTCACCTGGACTGTGAAAAGGATATCGAGTGTCTGACTGATCGTGATATGTTGTACAGCATTCTTGATAACCTCGTATCCAATGCGATAAAATTTTCTGAAAAAAATAAAAATATTTACCTGGGGTGTAATAAAAACAACGGCTATCTTAAATTATTTATTAAAGACGAAGGCCCCGGGATCAGAAAAGAAGAACTTCCGCTGTTATTTAAAAAATATGCGAAGCTTAGTGCCCGGCCGACAGCCGGAGAAAGTTCTACGGGATTGGGTCTGGCCATCGTCGATCTGACCGTATCCAAATTGTCCGGAAAAATTGAGGTCAAAAGCGAAGTCCGTAACGGTACCAAATTTGTAATCAGCCTTCCTGTAACAGAACCCGATGCAGTAAATCAAATCAGTCAATCTACCTGACGATTGCGAATGTATTGATTTTCCGATTCAACGATTGATTGGATTGTTGAAAAAGGATTTAACGATTCAACATTTTAAGTTGTTTGAAAATTTTTTTTATTCTATGTTTAAGACGATGAATCATCTTTCGCTTTCAGAACTCAATAAAATAATCCGGGATTGCATTGATGTGAATCTGAGCCCTTCCTATTGGGTGGTCGCAGAGATCAGTGAACTGAAGGTAAACCAGAAAGGGCATTGCTACCTAGAGCTCACGGAAAAGGAAGGGGAAAACATCCTGGCGAAGTCAAGAGCTACCATATGGTCGTACACTTACCGGAATTTAAGTCTTTGGTTTGAATCCATGACTGGGGAAGCGTTAAGACCCGGAATGAAAATTTTGTCAAATGTGACAGTTGGTTTTCATGAAGTTTACGGCTTAAGCCTGAATATCAGGGATATCGATGCTTCTTTTACCGTCGGGGAAAGGGCGTTAAGAAGACAGGAAATCCTGAAAAAGCTTGCCGAGGACGGTATAGCCGACATGAATAAGGAATTGCCGCTGCCAATGGTTCCGCAGCGGGTTGCCGTAATCAGCGCTCCTACCGCAGCAGGATACCAGGATTTCACCGAACAATTGCATCAAAATACCTATGATTATAATTTCTCGGTTAAATTGTTTCCCGCCCTGATGCAGGGAAAGGAAGCCGGACCTTCCATTATTCGGGCCCTGCATTCCATTTTTAAAAATGTTGAACATTATGACGTGGCGGTTATCATCCGCGGCGGTGGCGCCGTCACGGATCTTGACTGCTTTGACAATTATGATGTCGCCAGTCATGTGGCGCAATTCCCCCTGCCCGTTATTACCGGGATAGGTCATGAAAAAGACGAAACTATTGTCGATCTTGTGGCGAATACACATTTGAAAACGCCGACGGCAGTAGCGGAATTTTTAATTTTCGGGATGCGGCAATATGAAGAGTCCCTCGATGAAGCCATGATGAATATACAGGGTATCGCTTCAGAAATAATCGATGAGGAAAGTTCGGCTATCGACGAGATCGCAGGGGACCTGAATCATTTAACCCTTGCTTTGTTAAACGTGCTGCAGGCAGACAATCAGTTCCTCATTAATCGTTTTTCATATGCTGCAAAGAATTATATAGATAGATTGAATTCATCCGTTATCCAGTCGCAAAGAGCTGTTAAACAAGCGGTAAAAAACGGTATTGGACTTGAAAAGGAAATGCTCAAAGGAATGGAATCGAACCTTAAATTAATGGATATGGAGGCGATCATGAAACGGGGGTTTTCCATTACCCGGAAAAACGGAAACTTGATTAAAGATGCCTCACTATTGGATTCCGGGGATGTTTTGACTATTGATTTTTATAAAGGGGGTGTCGAAAGCATCGTTAAAAAAAGAAGAAAATAATTATGGAAAAGAAAAAACCGACCTATAAACAGGCGTTGACCGAACTTGAATCGATCGTCGCAAAAATTGAAAATGACAAGCCCGATATTGACGAGCTCAACGCGCTTGTTAAAAGAGCTGTAGAGTTGGTCCGGTATTGTAAAACGAAACTCAAAAAAACCGAGGAAGACCTGAATAAAAGCCTGGAAGATCTTGATTGATCCCGATTTCAGATCTCAGGCATCTGACTTCTGATTTTTTACCTGGTCAAATTCAGCAATACAGAATTCACAAACCATAAAACAATGCTGAAAAGCA
>CAYNCU010000028.1:3539-25298 GCA_964395765.1 uncultured Roseivirgaceae bacterium
TGGAAGATCTTGATTGATCCCGATTTCAGACTTCCGGCATCTTATCTCTTACTCCCGAATTTTTACTTGGTCAAATTCAGCAATACAGAATTCACAAACCATAAAACAATGCTGAAAAGCAGGGCCCACCAGAAACCTGCTACGGCGAAACCGGGAAGGATGGCATCGGCGATGAGGATAACCAGTGCATTGATTACAAGAAGAAATAGTCCCAGGGTCATAAAGGTAACCGGGATGGTAAGGATGATGAGCAGGGGTTTTAATGTCACATTGAATAACGCCAGTAGCGCAGCCAGCAGGAAGGCGCTAAAAAAACTTTCCACATGAACACCCGGTAAAATATAGGCCGTGAGCAGGATGGCTATGGCCATGATCAGCAGCCGGACCAGAAAATTAACGGAACCATTTTGCATAATTTAATGAATTGATAAATATCCAATAAATTTGCAAAATAATGAAACTGTCAAAGGAATTATATTTGATTTTTTTCCTTCTGATCTCATCGTGTTCGGAAGCCCCGAAAAATGAAGACTCGCGGATCAATGAATCGCTGGTTGTAAAAAACAGCAATGAAGCTGAACAGGATTACCAGATAGATTCCGTCAGAAGTTTTATTTCCTGGACCGGCACCAATTCCTCCATCAGTCATTATGGAATGTTTCATATTGATCACGGATTTCTCATCATGAAGGACAGTGCCATTAGCGGAGGAGAAATCTATATCAGCCTGAAAAACATTAACATCCTTGATCTAAAAGATAATCCGGCGGAGAGTAACCGGCTTTCTTCTTTGATGGATTCAAAAAATTTCTTTGATATTCAACATTTTCCACTGGCAAAATTCGAGATCGATTCCGTAAAAGCCATTACGATACCGGTTGAAAATAGAGTAAAATCCAATAAGGATATTTCCGACTTCCCTACCGATTCAATATTCGGTAATCTCACGATTAAGGGTATCAGTAAACCGATAAAATTTCCGGCTAAAATTGATATGCGTTATTTCAGCATTCAAAGTTCTGCGAACTTCAGCATAAATCGCCGGAACTGGAACCTGCAGGCAATGGGATTTGCAGCCAGAAACGATAACGACGGCGAACTCCCGGATTCAATCCAGGTCGGCTTTGATATAATTGCCAACGCTCACTAATGAACTTCCTTTTCTTCTTTCTTTGTACCCCTCAATGCTATAAAACTATTAACCTGGCGTACCCAACGGTAATTAAATATTGGACTGACAAAATGGCATACTTGGTTTAATATTGACTATATTTGCAGTTCAAATTAAGGATAAACATGGATTTCTGAATAATGGAGGTAATACGAGATATAGAAATCATTAACAACAAAATCTCTGAAAACGGGATAGTGGTAAAAGGTCCCGGGATTCATAACGGACGTAAATTATACATAGAAAGTTACGGCTGCCAGATGAACTTTTCCGACAGCGAAATTGTGGCTTCCATTATGAAAGGGAATGGATTTGATTCAGTATCCTCTTTCGAAGAAGCTGACGTGATTTTCCTGAATACCTGTTCCATCCGTGAAAAAGCCGAACAAACCATACGGAATCGCCTGATGCACTTCAACGGGATAAAAAAGAAAAAGCCGGATGTTACCATTGGTATCCTGGGATGTATGGCGGAAAGGCTGAAAACAAAGTTGCTGGAAGAGGAAAAGATTGTGGATGTTGTTGCGGGTCCGGATGCTTACCGGGACTTGCCGGAATTGATCAGGAAGGTTGAAACCGGGCAGAAGGCGGTTAATACGTTCCTTTCCAGGGAAGAGACTTATGCCGATATCAGCCCGGTCAGGCTTGATTCCAACGGCGTGACTGCTTTTATTTCCATTATGAGGGGATGTGACAATATGTGTTCATTCTGTGTAGTGCCTTTTACGCGAGGTCGTGAACGAAGCAGGGAACCTGAATCCATAGTAGCCGAGGCTACTCAGCTTTTTAATGCAGGGTACCGTGAAGTTACTCTCCTCGGACAAAATGTTGATTCCTATTACTGGACGCCGGAAAGCAACCGGTCGGGCGACCTGCATAAAATTAATTCAGAGGATGCTGTAAATTTTGCAAAATTGCTTGAACGCGTTGCAAGGATCAGTCCCTCCCTGCGGGTCAGGTTTTCTACAAGTCATCCGAAAGACATCACGGATGAAGTTTTACATACGATGGCCCATTATGAAAATATCTGCAGGAATATCCATCTTCCGGCTCAAAGTGGCAGCAGCAGTGTTCTGGAAAGAATGAACAGGACTTATTCCCGTGATTGGTACCTCGAAAGAGTGAGGAGTATCCGAAATATTTTAGGTAATGATTGCGGCTTATCCTCCGATTTTATTGCCGGTTTCTGTAATGAATCAGAGGAAGAGCACGGAGAAACATTATCCCTGATGGAAGCTGTGAAATTCGATTTCAGTTTCATGTTCGTCTATTCGGAAAGACCCGGAACCGCCGCAGCCCGACAGTTCAAGGACGATATTCCCGGGGATATTAAAAAAAGAAGGCTACAATCAATTATTGATATGCAAAACAAGCATTCACGGGAAAGGAACGAACAGGATTTGAATAAAGTTCATGAAGTATTAATAGAAGGCTCCAGCAAACGTTCCGCTGATTTCCTGCAGGGCAGAAATACCCAGAACAAGGTCGTCGTATTCCCCGCCGGCAGGTTGAATAAAGGTACTTTTGTAAAGGTCCTTGTGAAGACATGCACCTCAGCCACACTGCAGGGTGAGGTAGTTGAAATAGTAAAAGAGAGTTAAAATTGAGAGAAGAAGATATACTTGCGGTTAAACAAAGATTCGGTATTAACGGTAATTCGCCGTTATTGAATAATGCCATTCGGGTAGCTATACAGGTTGCTTCAACGGATATGACCGTACTGATCACCGGGGAAAGTGGAACGGGTAAGGAATCCTTCAGCAAAATTATTCATCAGTTAAGTCCCCGGAAACATGGACAGTTCATAGCGGTAAATTGCGGGGCTATTCCGGAAGGGACTATCGACTCTGAACTCTTCGGTCATGAAAAAGGTTCCTTTACCGGAGCGCATGAATCCAGGAAGGGATATTTTGAAGTTACCAATGGTGGAACGATTTTCCTGGATGAGATCGGTGAAATGCCCCTGGGTACGCAAGCCCGCTTGCTTCGTGTCCTCGAATACGGTGAATTTATAAGGGTCGGTTCTTCCAAGGTTCAGAAAACGGATGTGCGGGTAGTAGCCGCAACCAATTTGGATCTGCACAGGAGAATGGAACAGGAAAAATTCAGGGAAGACCTGTTTTACCGGCTGAATACCGTTCCTATATTCGTGCCGCCATTGAGGGATAGAGGGGAAGATATCATTCTTCTATTCCGGAAATTTGCCTCTGATTTCGCAGAAAAATACAGGACGAAATCCATTGTACTGAATGATGAAGCCAGGGAAATACTTTTAAAATACCGGTTCCCGGGAAACATCCGTCAGTTGAAAAACCTGGTGGAACAGATATCTCTGTTGGAAGCCCAGCGGGAAATAACAGGAGAAATTTTAATGAAGTACCTCCCGGTGGAGGGAAGTATGATGCCCGCGATTTACGCCGGAAAACGGGAAGATAATTTATCCGAACGTGAAATTCTTTATAAGGTTCTGTTCGAAATGCGAAGGGACGTAACCGAATTAAAAAAGCTGATCAACCACCTGGTTAAAGAAAATAAGATCGACCGGTCCCTGATCGAGGACACTTCCGTCTTTGAGAACATTGGTGAAAACGACCTCCTGAAGGAGACCAAGGAATCGGAACCCTACCTGCTCAGCCCTGTCCGTAATGAACATGACCAGTATTCGGCTGAAACCATCGAAGATATCAACCCGGACACGGTGGATGATGAATCCCTTTCTATTGAGCACAAGGAAAAGGAGCTGATCCTCAAGGCTTTAAAAAAGAACAATAACAAACGCAAATACGCAGCCAGGGACCTTGGAATTTCGGAACGAACTTTGTACCGGAAGATAAAA
Organism: uncultured Roseivirgaceae bacterium; assembly: GCA_964395765.1. GTDB lineage: Bacteria > Bacteroidota > Bacteroidia > Cytophagales > Cyclobacteriaceae > DATDPY01. Next base: position 7,547 of record CAYNCU010000028.1, read on the forward strand.
CAATATGAAATTGAAGAGTAATATCCTGGCTCCTGCAATATTCCTTTTATTGCTTCCCGTTTCAGGTTGCGGGATTTATTCGTTTACCGGCGCGAATATTTCTCCGGATGTAAAAACCATTTCAATTGATTATTTCAGCAATGAGGCCGGAGATGGCCCCCCGAACCTCAGCACAGAGTTTACCGAGAGAATGAAGGATTATTTCCAGAATAATACCAACCTTGCAATTGACAATGCCGGGAACGGCGACTTGCAATTTAGTGGATCTATCACAGGTTTCGCCTATGCCCCCATAGCCGCTCAATCTTCGGGAAATCCAAATCAACCAGACGTAGCGGGCTTGCAAAGACTGACTATCACCGTTAGCGTACAATATTCAAATACTAAAAATGATGCTGATAATTTTGATAAAAACTTTTCTTTTTATGCGGATTATAACCCCAGCACTACTACGCTATCATCCGTTGAACCTCAGTTGATTGACCAGATCTTTGATGCAATAATTACGGATATTTTCAATGCATCTGTAGCGAATTGGTAATTTTTTTATTATAATTAAAACCCTCTTCCAACTGGAACTTGCATGAATAAAAGCAGATTGGCTGAATTAATCGTAAATCCTTCTTCCTGTACCCATGAGGAAGCCAGGGAACTTAACGAACTGGCCATTCAATTTCCATACAGTTCTGCCCTTCATATCCTGAATGCTAAAATTGCAGCTTCCCGGAAATCGGAATCGAAGGAGGCCCTTTTAACCCGGGCTGCTATCGCAACTTCCGACCGGATGAGGTTAAAACAATACATAACATCGGATGAGATTTTCAGGAATTATGAACTGGCTTCAGAGAATGTAACCGATAATAACAACAATGAAGCGCCGGTTGATGAGGTGCCTGTTGAAACGGAAACCGCTGAAATCAGGGAGGAAGTAATTATTGAATCGGAAATCACCGAACCGGTGGAAGCCAACCGAAATGAATCGCTCTCAGAGGAAGAAACAGTTACCGAGAACGAGAATGAGACTTTAATTGAAACTGAAACCGAAATTGAATTAAAAGAAGCCGAAAATAAAGAAGAAATCCCTGAAAAGGGAATATCGACAGAATCCGTTGCAGAAGAAAAACTGCAGGAAGAAATGCCCAAGGCGGTAATTCATGATATTGACAGGGAAAGTATTCCCAGGGACGTTGACAGAAAAAGTCCCCTGGCGGAAGAACTGATGGAAAACCTTGCCACCTATCGCGAATTAAGAGAAAAATTTGAAAGTTTATTCCCGGAAGAATTCCCGGGAGAATCCGGGGAACCTAAGACCGAAAAAATTGACAACGACCTCACCCACGTGGATGAGAAATTCAAGGAGATTATAAAACCGATCCAGAAAAAGAAATCTTCCAAAAAACTGGCCAAGGAAGAACAGGATCAATTGATCAATAAATTCATAGAAACCGATTCTGATAAAACAAAACCGGCTAAAACAGGAGGTGATAAAAAACAACCTGCCGAAGATCTAAGTTTACAGAGTGGTGAGTTGAACGAAGAAATGGTAACCGAAACATTGGCCAATATTCTCGTCAACCAGGGCAAACTGGAAAAAGCTATTGACATTTACCGGAAATTGATTTGGAAATTACCCCAGAAAAAGGCTTATTTTGCTTCCAAGATCGAATCATTAAAGGAACGGCTTTCTAAATAATAAATAAATGTTAACACTGGTTGTCACATTAATTACCATTACCGCTATTTTACTGGTACTTGTAGTATTAGCGCAGAATTCTAAAGGAGGTGGATTAACAAGTCAGTTTGGCGGATCAGGAGCATCCCAGTTGATGGGGGTGAAACGGACAACCGACCTGCTTGAAAAAATCACCTGGGGGCTGGCCATCGTCCTGGTTTTATTAACGCTATCGACAAAACTGATTATCCGGGAACCCAGTCAACAGGGTATTACCAGCCCGAATATCGAAAAGGCCCAGGAAAAGACCAATGTCCCCGGTATAAATCCCAATGCTACGGATACTTCGAATTCTCAGGCCATCGATTCTCTCGTTAAATAACCGGAACTTATAATCTTATCGGATAATTATCCCTGTTTCCATTAAAATAATGCGGTTTCGAGGATTGAAGTGAATGGTGTTTCAAATGCCAATTAACGTGTCCCATTAATATACTTAACCAGCAATCGCTTGGCTACCGGGAGTAATGTTTCTGTATGTGGAAATTGAAATTTCGTTGTTAACAGGTAAGTTGCAGGATTCGGCATATCCTTGTACCTCCGGACCAGCATTAGTTTGATATTCTCATAGGTATTCATTAAAGATCTTTCAAACCTTTCCACAAGATGTGTATGAACGCCCTGGTATTTTTCATCTGCTCCTTCAAAAATGGTTATCTGGTACCGGTAAATTTCCATTTCGGATATTTTTTGTTCTTCGACCAGCAGGTAACCTTCTTTCGCATAAAGCGGGGATAATCCGATAGGGATTATTTCAATATTATCTTCAACAAACTCATAAATGTCCTTGCCTTCATCAAGTAAGTTCTTAAAATTCGACATGGCGAATTCGATGATATCCCCCAATTCCTTCATAATATCATCATCATTAATAATTTTTTTATAGGTTAATTGCAATTTTTCGAAATCAGCTCTTGAAATGGACCTGGGAAATTGTTCAAAGATTATTTTCTTCTTTTCCCGTATGCGTTGGAGGTTTCTGTAATGAAAAATAAGACCCGATAAAAAGGGATACAATTTGTTCAGGCTGAAATTATGGCGCACATCCTTTAAATATGCCATGAGGATGTACTTTTTATATTCATAATCAATAATTCCTTCCGTCAGCCAATCATATTTAAGTTCTTTCATAAAATGCAGAATTTAATTACGAAATTTCAATGATTTACAGAATTTATTGTTATAAATTATAAGTATTCCCTTCATTTTATTATAAATGAATTTACGAAAAATAAGGATAAAAGATATTGAAAATATGAAAAAATGTCATAAAAAAAGCAGTCAGAGGCGGATAAAACCGACTGGCATGGTTAATGATAAACAAGGAATGATGTTAAAAATGATAAAAAGATATAATTGACCATGGCAAAAGTAAAAGTACGTCCAATAGGTGACAGGGTTCTGGTAGAACCTGCTCCTGCTGAAGAAAAAACCTCATCCGGAATCATAATACCGGATACGGCAAAAGAAAAACCTCAAAAAGGTTCTGTTGTTGCAATAGGGACCGGAAAAAAAGATGAGCCCCTGACCGTTAAGATCGGCGATATTGTGTTGTATGGAAAATATGCCGGGACCGAACTATCCATTGACGGCAAGGATTATCTCATTATGCGTGAATCTGACATTTTTGCTATTATCTGATTTTTAAAGATTAATTAATCATTCAAAATTTTATATACTATGGCTAAACAAATATTATTTGATACTGAAGCCAGGGACAAGCTTAAAAAAGGAGTTGACAGCATTGCCGATGCTGTGAAAGTCACCCTGGGTCCGAAAGGAAGAAACGTAATTTTAGAAAAGAAATTCGGCGCTCCGTCCGTTACCAAGGACGGTGTATCGGTCGCAAAGGAAGTTGAACTCAAGGATGCGATTGAAAATATGGGAGCTCAACTTGTAAAAGAAGTGGCTTCAAAGACTGCCGATGATGCAGGTGACGGAACTACAACAGCCACGGTGCTGGCTCAATCCATCTTTGGCAGTGGGATTAAAAACGTGGCAGCCGGCGCCAACCCGATGGATATTAAGAGAGGAATCAACAAAGCGGTAGCGGCTGTGGTTGAAGATCTCAAGAAACAATCCAAATCGATCAAGGATGAAAGTGAAATTGCCCAGGTAGCCACTATCTCTGCTAATAACAACAGTGCCGTCGGTGAAATGATTGCCGAAGCCATGAAAAAGGTTGGAAAAGACGGTGTGATTACGGTTGAAGAAGCAAAAGGCACTACCACCGAAGTAAAAACGGTTGAAGGCATGCAGTTCGACCGCGGTTATTTATCAGCGTATTTTGTAACCAACCCCGAAAAAATGGAGGCAGAACTCGAACAGCCTTACATTCTCATTTATGAAAAGAAAATCTCCGCTATGAAGGAGCTTCTGCCCGTCCTTGAAGCAGTTGCCCAGACCGGTAAACCTTTGCTGATCATTGCAGAAGAAGTTGAAGGTGAAGCACTGGCTACCCTGGTCGTAAATAAAATCAGGGGTTCATTAAAGGTAGCCGCTGTGAAAGCTCCCGGATTCGGCGACCGCAGGAAAGCCATGCTTGAAGATATCGCCATTCTTACCGGCGGAACGGTAATTTCCGAAGACAGGGGATTTAAACTTGAAAATGCTACCCTGGAATACCTGGGAAAAGCTGAAAAAGTAAATATTGATAAAGACAATACGACTCTCGTAAACGGCGGCGGGAAAAAAGACGCTATCAAGGGGCGGATCAACCAGATCAAGACCCAGATAGACACGACCACATCCGATTATGATAAGGAAAAACTCCAGGAAAGACTGGCTAAATTATCCGGAGGAGTTGCCATTCTTTATATCGGCGCTGCCACTGAAGTTGAAATGAAAGAAAAGAAGGACCTGGTAGAAGACGCCCTTCATGCCACCCGCGCCGCTGTTCAAGAAGGTGTGGTTGCCGGCGGAGGCGTCGCATTTATCCGCGCCATAAAATCACTGGATAAAATAACCTGTGATAATGAAGACCAGGAAACTGGCGTACAAATCATCAGGAATGCTCTCGAAGCCCCTCTCCGGACCATCGTTGACAATGCCGGTGGTGAAGGTTCGGTAGTCATTCAGAAAGTACGGGAAGGAAAAGGTGATTACGGCTATAATGCCCAGACCAATAAATATGAGAATCTTTTCCAGGCCGGTGTGATCGACCCCACAAAAGTGGCAAGACTGGCACTGGAAAATTCATCCTCGATTGCTTCCCTCCTCTTAACCACTGAATGCGTGGTAGCCGATATTCCTGAAGAAGATAAAACGCCCGCACCGCCGCCTATGCCCGGTGGAGGAATGATGTAAAAAAAGAATAAATAAAAAAAACCCTGCCTTTCGCGGGGTTTTTTATTTTATATTTTTACCAGTTCAATCGGGATTTTAATCAGCAGCCGGAAGTCTTCTCCGGATTCCTGCATGTCTTCATCCTCCTCTTCGTAGTGCCAGTAGATTTTTACATTTTTACCCCTATCAATAAGCTTTTCAAATTTCCTGAACAATTCAATCAATCCTTTCAGAGAACTGGTATTAAAGTATTCAAGTTTAACATTAATCTGGGTTTCATTGGCCGGGCTGGAAATATATTCATCCGCCCATTCCATAATCGGGGAATAAAATTTAGCCGAATTTTCCGGAATGGATCTTCCGGATATTTCGAATTTACCGTTCTTTCCATCAAAAAAGATCCTGGGCGTTTTAGGCGTTCCGTTCAGCACAAATCTTTCCATCACGAATGAACATTAACTTTAATATACAATAATCGATGTCCTTCTTCGCCGGAAGGTAACAGGTCACAATACAGGTTCCGGTCTGACCTCCTTATAATCTCCAGTAATCCCAGGCCTGCCCCGCCTTTTTTGGAAAATCTCCCATTACCAAGGATCTCCTGGTATGTTTTTTTTAATTCAGGCTCCGACATTGCCATAAATCCCCTGATCCTGGTAAATACCTGCATGGCCTTGGTTTCAATTTGTCTGTTGCAGCTGATAACAGTATATAAATCTCCTTTTTTGAACAGATAAAAAATAAAGGATGGGTACACCAACTCATTGAGGTTCTCATCATGATGAATAATATTCTGAAGAATTTCAACCGCGATCTTAAAAACCTTCTTCCTTATCTTTATTCTCGGTTCAAAAAAATTGAGTTTCCCTTCCGCCAGGTGCATGATACTGTTGATCATATCCCCGGAGGGTTTTCCCTTATAAGAAATCAGGACCTCGCCGTAATTTTCTTTTTCAATGGACTCGATGACTGACTTCATATAATTCTATTGGTCAACCAAATGTAAAAAAAAATCAACTTAAAAAAATCAAATAACTTTTATATCCCCCGGATCTGTGCAAGGTTCAAACTTTATCCATATTTTAGCAAAATCCTCTTATCGTTATTATATGAAATCTTCGAATATTACTGCTTTGTAACATGGATGCTGGCATGTTATTGATTTTTGTCTCCTGGGCCGGTGTGGCGGTATGGGTGACGCTGATAATCCTGAACCAGAAAAAATATCACCCCAGAGCGCTGTTTATTTTATTTTTTGCCGAGATGTGGGAACGATTTTCATTTTACGGCATGCGGGCTCTGCTGATCCTATACATGACCAAGGATTTGTTTACAAAAATGGAACAGGGAAGTGCGGACATCCGGGCTTATGGAATTTATGGCGCCTATACGGCTTTATTATATGCCTCCCCTGTTATCGGCGGGCTGGTATCCGATCGGATACTGGGTTTCCGGTATGCTATTCTCACCGGTGGAATATTAATGTCATTCGGGCAGTTTACACTCGCAGCTACCATTGGCAACCAGTTTTTTTTCTTTACCGGCCTCGCTTTGCTCGCGGTAGGTAACGGTTTTTTTAAACCGAATATTTCCAGTTTCCTGGGAACTTTTTATGAACCCAACGATAAGAGAAAAGACAGTGCCTTTACTATTTTTTACATGGGAATTAATGTAGGAGCATTCCTGGCCCCGATTACCTGTGGCTACCTGGGTCAGCATATCAACTGGTCGCTGGGCTTTCTTACCGCAGGTATCGGAATGATCCTCGGCACCATTGTTTTCTGGTTTAATATGAGAGCCTATGAAGATCGGGGAAATCCTCCGGAACCGGAAAAACTGAATCGGCCGGCGTGGGCGGGAATCAGTACGGTGGGTTGGATTATTGCAGGAACAATTCTTATGATAATCGTTTTCGGATTCCTGATGGATGCCGAAAAAATCACCAATTATATCCTCACGGGAGTAGGCCTGGCTTGCCTTGGCTACCTCACTTTTTATGCGTTAAAACTGGAAGATAAGGTGGCCGGTAAAAGATTGATCGTATTTGTTCTGTTATTTTTCTTCCATATGGTATTCTGGACCCTTTATGAGCAGGCGGGGGGATCTTTGAATATACTCACCGATCGTTATGTGAATAAACACGGGCTGGTAGCCTCACAATTCCAGGCCGTACCGGCCTTATTCATTGTGTTGATGGCACCGGTATTTGCCTTTATCTGGATGAAACTAAGAAAACTGAAGATAGAGCCGTACACGCCCCTTAAATTTTTCTGGGGATTGATCATGCTTTCCATCGGTTATATGATTATCATCTTCGGAACCAGAAGTGTGATCGGAACTGAAAAACTGATACCGGTTGTATTCCTGATCTTCATGTATTTCTTTCACACAGTGGGAGAACTCTGCATTTCCCCGGTTGGACTTTCGGTTGTTACCAAATTATCACCAGCGAAAACCGTGGGCTTTGTGATGGGTTCCTGGTTCCTTTCTATCGCCCTGGCAGAAAAGATTGCGGGCTTTTTAGGACAGCTCATAGCCACTCCTCAGGCTGAGATTGATAAATCTTCGGCCCTTAACTCATTTTCACATGTTTACCTTGTATGGGGCGTTTTTATTGTACTCGGTTCAGCATTCATTCTGTTGATCCTGTCCCCTTTGCTTAGGAAATGGATGCATGGAATTCATTAAGCGAAGTAACCTGAAAATCACATAAGATCATTACAATATTTTGTTTTATCAGGCGCACTTTTTATAAAAATTTCAATGTTTAAATATTATTAAGCCCGATTTTATTTTTATTTCTATATTCAATTGATTACTTATTTTTGCCTTACCTTTGCGACTGTTATCATTTTCCGTCCAAATAATTTTTATTTCATTATAACTTTTTAATAACCAGAATTTACAAACATGACCGAAACTGGACTGAAACCTAAATATGATCTTTACGATCTGGGAATAAGGTCGGCAAAAGTTCATTGGAATTATTCGCCTGCAGAATTATATGAAGAGTCGCTTCGGAAAAAGGAAAGTTATGTTACCGAAAGAGGATCTTTGCTGGTGGATACGGGTTATTTTACCGGCCGGGCGCCGAAAGATAAATTTATTGTAAAGAATTCATTAACAGAAAATACGATATGGTGGGGCCAGGTCAATCAACCCATATCCGCTGAAAATTTTGAGACCCTGTACCAGGAGATGATCCGGTATCTTTATGATAAGGAATTGTATGTTCGTGACGGGTATGCGGGTGCTGACGGGAATTACAGGTTGAAGTGCAGGTTTATCAATACCCAGGCCTGGCAAAACCTCTTTTGTTATAATATGTTTATCCGCCCCACCAGGGAAGAATCGATTGAATTTAAGCCCGAATTCACGGTAATCAGTGCTCCGGAATTTACCGCCGACCCGGTACGATTCGGCCTTCGTCAAAATAATTTCGCTATCATTAATCTCTCAAAAAATATTATTATCATCGGCGGTACAGGATATGCCGGTGAAATTAAAAAAGGAGTTTTCAGTGCAATGAATTACAAGCTTCCGCAGGATTACCAGGTTCTGCCCATGCACAGTTCCGCCAATATCGGGAAAAACGGTGACAGCGCAATTTTCTTCGGCTTGTCGGGAACAGGTAAAACAACATTGTCAGCAGACCCGGAACGTAACCTGATCGGTGATGATGAGCATGGCTGGGCCGAAAATTCGATATTTAATTTTGAGGGAGGCTGTTATGCTAAAACCATCAATTTGTCTCCTGAGAAAGAGCCTGACATTTGGAATGCAATTCGTTTCGGTGCGGTTGAGGAGAACGAAAGGTTTTTCCCGCACTCCAGGAATGTTGATTATTCCAATGCATCGGTAACTGAAAATACAAGGGTATCCTATCCCCTGCATTATATTAAAAACGCTGTTATTCCTTCCGTAGGTTCGGTTCCGAAAAATATTTTTTTCCTGGCAGCCGATGCCTTCGGAATCCTGCCACCGATATCCAAGCTGGATCCGAGCCAGGCGATGTATCACTTTATTTCCGGTTATACGGCAAAGGTGGCCGGCACTGAAATGGGTGTGAAGGAGCCACAAACAACATTCTCAGCCTGCTTTGGTGCTGCCTTCCTCCCTCTTCACCCGACCGTTTACGCCCGGATGCTGGGAGAAAAAATGTTGAAACATAAAGTCAATGTCTGGCAGGTAAATACCGGCTGGATCGGCGGAAAGTACGGTGTAGGGAAAAGAATTGATATTAAATATACGCGTGCCCTGATCTCAGCCGCCCTGGAGGGCAATCTGGATAAAGTGGAATACAAAAAGAGTGATATTTTCGGCACCCTGATTCCTTCCGAATGTCCCGGGGTTCCTTCTGAAGTATTAAATCCGAGATCCGCCTGGAAGGACCAGGATGATTTTATTGCCACCGGGAATAAATTAGTCGATGAATTTCATAATAATTTTGAAAAATACAGGGAATTTGCAAACAAGGAAATCCTTTCGGGAGCACCTAAAAAAATAAATAAATAAAGGAATTCATGAATCATGGCTTTATCCACCCTTGTTAAGATCAGCGGCGTAAATAATCTTAGTGACGCAAGGTTCTGTGCGGGAATGGGAGCTTCTATTCTTGGATTTTGTCCCGAGGATAACCATCCGGATTTCGTAGACCTGAAAAAGTTCAGAGATATTACCGGTTGGATAGAAGGAGTCCAACTGGCCGGGGAATTTCATGTTTCATCATTACAGCAGATCAGGGCCATCGATGCCAAATATAAGTTCGATTATCTGCAAATCAGCAATCCCGCGATCATAAGGGAATTAAAGGATTACGGCAAACCGTTGATCTACAATTTTGATTTACCTGCCATAAAAGATTTTTCTTTAGTCCGGGATCTGCTGGAAGCAAACCGGGATTCCGTTGTTTATTTCGTTTTTGAAGGAAAAATTATTGATGGGGAGAAAATTCAAAAAATTAATCAATGGTCGGAAAAATATCCGATTCTGTATGGCGGCGAAGTAACCAGGGAAAATATCACTGATTTAGTGAATAAGTACCACTACCGGGGAATCTCATTAAAAGGCGGAACGGAAATCAAACCGGGCTATTACGACTTCGGGAATCTTGCAGAGATCCTTGAAATGCTGGAAGTAGATGGCTGAACGCATATAACGAATATATAATTGCGCAGCGCTATACGGATAAGAGTCTGCGCTACCCGGAGATAATCAGCATTATTTTATTGAAATTCTTTTTCACCGGGCGGCTCCGTAATATAGCTTTGTACCTTTGATTCCAGGAAAATTCCCGTGAATGAACTGATGGCAATTAATATAAAAAACATCAGGCTAAAAGCGATCGCCGTATTCCGGTCGATATTGAAATAATTAGAACCTAGAATAAAGACCAGCTCCCTTCCTCCCACTCCTCCGATAGTAAAAGGCAATACGGCAACTACCGAGGATACCATAAATAAAACAAGGTATTCTATTAACTGGTTATTTATTCCCACTGCTCTCAGAACGCAATAAGCGCTTACCAATTGCAATCCCTGCACAGCAATGGAAAATATACCGGCCTTAAGAAATACAGGGACGAATTTTCTGAATAATAATTTTAGTACAAGGTAAAAAACAGGAAAAATAAGAATGGCAAGCACAACCAAAAGGATATAAATCCAGGATCCGGGAAAGGGATAACGAAGGTTCAATGCCAGAATGAAAACCAGGAAGGCAAGTGAAACGATTCCGCTTAATCGGTCAAGAAAGACTGCAGCAATCAAAAATTTTACGGGTGTTTTGTAATATTTATTCAACAGATAAACTTTATACCCATCGCCTCCGATCCCCCCGGGGAGAAACAGGTTATAAAACATCCCCACATAATACAGTTTTAGGTTATACAGCCAGCTAAGAATCAAATCTACACTTTTAAAAAACGCATTCAACCTGAAGGAGCTAATGAGCTGGGAAGCGTTAATCGCAATAAGGCCAAGAATGAGCCAGATCAGGTGAGCATGAATAAAAATTCTTTTAGTTTCCTGAAAATCAATTTTCCTGAAAACCACATAGAGTGCCAGTGCAGAAAGCAGGGTCCTGAAAAGGACCTTGGCCAGGCTTTTTAATTTATTTTTTTCCAATAAAAATATCTTTTATCCGGTAGGTTTTTTTATCCTGTGATTCGTAATATGTACGCATGATAATCTCTGCCACCAGGCCCGAGGTGATTAATTGAATGCCGCCGATAGTAAGGGTAATGGCAAGGATCAGTAAGGGGCGTCCGCCAATTTCGTTACCCATAAGTTTTACTACCAGCAAATAAATATTCAATATCATCCCCAAACCGAAGGTCAGGATACCCAAGGTTCCGAATAAATGCATCGGGCGCTGAAGATATTTCTGGAAAAAAACCATAAGTAACAGGTCGCTCATGACCTTAAAAGTCCTTCCGATACCGTATTTGGTCTTTCCGTGTATCCTCGGGTAATGTTTAACATCCATTTCGGTGATCGTTGCGCCCTGAAGCCTGGCCAATACCGGAATAAAACGGTGCAATTCACCATATAAACCCAGGTTCCTGGCTACTGAAGACCGGAATAATTTTAAAGTGCAACCATAATCGTTAATATAAACCCCGGTCATTTTCCGGATCAAAAAATTAGCGATCGCACTTGGAAGTTTCCGTATAAAAAAAGAGTCTTTCCGTTTCGCCCTCCGGCCCGCCACAACATCCCAGTTCCCTTCTTCCATTAGCTTAAGCATGGCCGGAATATCAGCAGGATCATTCTGAAGGTCGCCATCCAGGGTTACGATAATATCACCGTCAGAATGGTCAATCCCGGCAGCCATCGCGGTGGTCTGGCCGTAATTTTTATTCAGCACCACTACTTTAATCCCGCTTTCACCGTACATATTGATTTTATCCACGGTTGCATCGGTGGAGCCGTCATCTACAAAAATCACTTCATAGTTATATTCCCTGAGTGCTTCATCAATTTTGTGAAGAAGAGGTTTTATGTTATCTTCTTCATTCATTACACTTATTACAAGGGAAAGCTTCATATCGTTTATTTTACCGGACGTATTCAAAGCCGGTTTTTAATTTCTGTTGATAATTAATTTATAATAAAAGTAAGGTGACAAATATATTAATCAAAATGGCTAATTATTTATCCATCCTCGATTCATAAACCACTTCATCCATGGCCGGGCGGATATTCAATTGCGAAAGCTTGTTATTGTTACGGGTCGGGTAAACCCGGTTGGAAAAAAATATAAACAGGATCCCGGTTTCAGGGTCGGCCCACCAATAGGTTCCTGTATAGCCGGAATGGCCAAAACTGGAATCACTGGCCTCCATGGCACAGGTACCGTCAACCGGATGTCCCGGCATCGGCCTGTCGAAACCAAGGCCTCTTCGGACACCCTCATTACAATACTGGCAGGTTTCAAATAATTTTAAGGTGGATTTAGCAATAAACCGTTGACCACCGTATTCTCCCCAGTTCAGGTACATCTGGACAAGTTTGGCCAGGTCATTTTCCGTACCGAAAAGGCCTGCATGCCCGGAAACTCCGTTCATCATGGCAGCCCCTTCGTCATGGACGGTGCCATGAACCTGTTCGTGGCGGAAAAACGTGTCATTTTCTGTCGGTATGATCTGTTTCAGGCTGAAAAATCGGGTTGGGTTATAGGTGAGCGTATTAGCACCCAGCGGTTTATAAAAAGTCTGTTTCAAAAATGTTTCCCATGGAATTCCTGTCAGTCTTTCCACGATAGCAGGGTATAAATAAAAGGAAAGATCGGAATACACATATCCCTGATCCGGGTGAACCGGGGATTTGCGGATCATTTTGTAGATTTTATTTTTATAATCCTTGTATTCAAAGAGATGGGGCGTGATCCGGATCGGGTATCTGGAAGATGAATCCAACGCCAGAGTATGATGCCGGTATTTCCCGTTTTTCCGGATGGTAGTTTGCCAGAAATTAATATAGGGTGTCAGCCCTGAATCATGGGCCAGCATCCTGCGCAAAGTAAGGTTCTTTTTATTGCCATGGGAAAAATAGGGAAAGTAATCCCCCAGTTTTCCTTCCAGATGAATTTTATTTTCATCGTACATCTTCATTAATGCCGGCGTACTGGCGGATACTTTGGTAACGGAGGCAAAATCATATAAGTCATTTTTGGATACCCTGACCAGGCTATCATAGGTATGGTATCCATAGGTTTTATGAAAAACCACTTCTCCATTTCTGGCGACAAGAACCTGGAAACCAGGGGCTACCCGGTTAACGGCGGCAAAAGCAGCAATGGAATCGATACCCCGGACCATTTTTGCACCATTTAAATCAACTTCTTCGGGAAGTCCGTATCTTAACCTAAGGCCGCCGGCAGTTTGAATTCCCGTTCCTTCCGGGAATTGCGCATTGATGGTCACAGGAAGTTTCCCCGATGCCCCGATAGCCCCGAATACCAGCTGAGGGGCCAGGTCCGAAGTGAACGGTGTATCCTGGTAGGTAACAATTACCGCCCTCGCCCCGGTAAATCCGGGGATTTTCATGAGACCATAGGGATTCCCGAACCAGGTTAAAATTACGGGGCATTGAGTTATCAGCGCCTGAATATCCCGGATCATTTCATCATTTATTCCATAATCCTGTGAGGCATAGCGTGAAAGCCCTTTCACATTCAACAGGACCAGGTTATAATTTTTAAGGCTGTCAATGACCGCCTTGATGTCTTCTCCGGGTTGTATAAAGAAATGATGAAAGGTAGTATAGGATGACAACCTTTCCTGCAAAATATCCGGATCCTTCTGACCGATGGAAACGGAAGCAAGATGAAGCGTATCCAGGTGCTGAAGGGGAAGAATTCCTGAATCGTTTTTAATCAGGGTAAGGGATTTTTCTGTCAATTTCCGGTCCAGGACCATAGCGGCGGAATTATTCAGATCACTGATCAGGCCAAGCGTGTCGATGGGTTTGAAAGCTCTTGCCCCTGTCCAGGATTTTGCAATCAGGATTTTACGAACCCTGGCATCGATATCTTTTTCACTGATTTGTCCTGTTTTTACTGCATTTTTTATCATCGCAATGGATTTCGGGACATCCCTGGGGAACAAGATTACGTCGTTGCCGGCCTCCAACGCCATAAGTTCCGCTTCACCAGGCTGATAATATTTCGCTACGCCCTGCATATTCATGGCATCGGTAAAAACAATCCCGCGGAAATTGAGGCTGTCTCTTAATAAACCGGTAATCACAGGTTTTGACAAAGTGGACGGTAAATGAGGAGTAGGGTCAAGCGCCGGGATATCGAGGTGGGCCACCATGATGGAACCGACGCCATGACAGATCAGGCAACGGAACGGCACCAGTTCAACGGAATCCAGATGTTGATAACTGTTTTTTATTACGGGAAGATCACTATGTGAATCGGTATTGGTATCCCCGTGACCCGGGAAATGTTTCGCACTGGCAAGGATGTGGTTATCCTGTAAACCTTTCATATATTCCAATGCTTTAACGGCAACCTTCTGCGGGACTTCGCCGAAGGACCTGAAATTTATCACCGGGTTATTGGGATTATTATTAACATCGGCATCGGGTGCAAAATTAATATTCATCCCCAACCGGTGAAATTCCCGGGCAATTTCCGCCCCCATTTTATAAATAAGGTGGTTGTCATCGATTGCTCCCAGGGCCATTTGGAAAGGAAAACTGATGGTGCTGTCGAGGCGCATACCTAATCCCCATTCTGAATCTTCTCCGATCCATAAAGGAATTTTCGAGACTGCCTGATAATGGTTAATCAGCAGGGATTGTCTTACCGGCCCGCCCTGGAAGAATATCAATCCTCCGATATGGCTTCCGCGGATCAATCTTACTATGTCATTTTCGTGGGTAGTATCCCTGTTGGAATACGCGGCCACCATGAATAACTGGCCGATCTTGTCATCCAGGGATAAGGTGGATAGTACGGAATCAGCCCAATGTTCATGGTCGGGGATCAACGGATCGATAATGGACTGGGCATGGAGGGAAACAAAGAAAAATATAAAGAATACTGCACTGTAAATCCTTTTCATATTTGTCGGGATAAAACAATAATAAAAGAGCTACCTCCAAATTAAATGAAAAACCGGTGAATAGGGAAGGCAAAAGGGTTTTTTAGTAAAGGGATGAGGTTGGCTCGATTACCATGTTCCAATACCTTCACTTGAAAATAATATCATCTCCTTACGGTCTGTTTACCTGATTTCCATCATGAATTATAGCTAGAAAATACGCTATCATTATTAATAATTTTTCGTACATGCATTCTGAATTGCCCTATTTTCCTTTAAAAGGTAAAACTTATTCTCTATTCGGTGACTCGGGACATACCAGGGGCTTTTATATAACGGTAAATGACTTTGTTGACGAATGTCTTGATCGATTTCCGGACACAGGCCGACTGCTTAGCGTAATTAGGGCAAACAACGACAAAAGAAGGCGTTTAAAAAAATTAGCTTCAAAGGATGAAGCCAGTGACACAATATCCTATATCCTGCGCCGTGGTAAAATTTTATTTTCTCCTTATACCGTTGAAGTGGAAAATCACCTGAAAAATCTTTCCCTGAAAAAATTATGGGACAGGCGTCTGGGCACCACACGGGAACAATATTTTCTCCATATCCTTGAATTTGCCCTGGTCAACCGGATCAACAAAAATAAATTCCTTTCCTGTGACAAAAAGATCGCCCTTCTGCCCTATTGTCTTCAGGATTTTACCAGCCGTTGCCAGGCTGAGCCGGATGAATATGATTACCGGTGCAAGCATTGTTCGAAAAACTGTTACCAGAACCAGGTAACACGACTCTTGCTGAAACATGCTATTGATCCTTATATATGGATGGAATCCGAATTTGAAAATCTTTACAAAAAATTAAATCCGGAAGGCCATTCCCTGGGCATTCTGGGAATAGCCTGTCTTCCAGAACTTGCTAACGGGATGCACCTGTGCGCAAGATACAATATTCCGGTGGTGGGGATTCCTCTTGATGCTAACCGTTGTATACGCTGGTGGGGAGAA
Organism: uncultured Roseivirgaceae bacterium; assembly: GCA_964395765.1. Classification (GTDB taxonomy): domain Bacteria; phylum Bacteroidota; class Bacteroidia; order Cytophagales; family Cyclobacteriaceae; genus DATDPY01. The sequence continues at coordinate 23,625 of CAYNCU010000028.1, forward strand.
TTTTTCCCGAATTCCGTTAACCTGGAAGAGCTGGAGAAGCTGATAAGTTGATTAAACTCATTGGCTTTACAAGCCGTCTGCGTACCGCCTTAACTTCCTCGAAGGCGTAAGATTTATCGAAGGCTCGTTCCTTGGTTAATTTCCGGGGATACATCAAATAAATTGCAGCAATTATCATTTTAAAAAAGTTTGAAATTATATTTATCGTCTGAATTGTATCAGAATAAAATCCATTGTGCATAATGTATAATTCATTAAAAAAATGTCAATAAATAAAATATCAATCCATCGTGCTCCGTCTATTGCGGGGCTTTTTATTTTATTTTTTCTGATTCAAGGTATTGCTTTGGCCCAGATAGATTCCGTATATACAATTATTAACGGCAGAAAATATTCGCCCTTCGTTGAATATAGGGCGACAGCTACCAAGATCAATGACCTCGTCCATACGAAGCTTGCCGTGAGTTTCGACTATGATAAGGCATACCTTTATGGAAAGGAATGGGTAACTCTTCAGCCCCATTACTATCCAACCGATTCGCTTACCCTCGATGCAAAAGGCATGGATATTCATCAGGTGGCCCTGGTAAAAGGATCTGATAACATGCCTTTGAAATATTCCTATAATGATAATTTAAAACTTCATATACACCTGGATAAGACCTATCAAAAAGGGGAACAATATACTATTTTCATTGACTACACGGCTAAACCCAATGAACTGAACTTATCGGGCAGCAGGGCAATACAATCGGCGAAAGGTCTTTATTTTATCAATCCCAAAGGAACCGAACCGAACAAACCTATCCAGATCTGGACCCAGGGAGAAACGGAATCCAGTTCATGCTGGTTCCCGACCATTGATCATCCGGATCAGAAAACAACCGAGGAGATCGACATGACGGTGCCGGACAAATATGTAACTCTTTCCAACGGAGTTTTAACGGACCAGCATAAAAACAACGACGGGACGCGGACCGATACCTGGAAACTGGATAAACCGAACGCTCCGTACCTTTTCATGATGGCGGTAGGTGATTTCATAAAGACGGAAGATCACTGGAAAAACATACCGGTGGATTATTATCTCGAACCCGCCTATGCTCCCTATGCCAGACAGATTTTCGGAAATACGCCGGAAATGATAGATTATTTCTCAAAGATCTTAAAGTATGATTTCCCCTGGCCTAAATATGCGCAAATTGTGGTCAGGGATTACGTATCGGGCGCGATGGAAAATACAACCGCTACCTTGCACGGAGAATATGTCCAGAAAACGCCACGGGAACTGCTGGATAATAATTCCGATGACGTGATTTCCCACGAACTTTTCCATCAATGGTTCGGTGATCTTGTGACCACCGAAAGCTGGAGCAATATCACCCTCAATGAATCCATGGCCGATTACGCAGAAACACTCTGGGATGAACATAAATACGGCAAGGATAAAGCCGAAGAAAACAATTATAACGACCTGATGCGTTACCTGAATTTCCCTGCCTCCCGCGATCATAATCTCGTACCTTTTTATTATTCTAACCGGGAAGCGGTCTTTGACAATGTTTCCTACCCGAAGGGAGGGCATATTCTGAGTATGTTGAGAAATTATGTCGGGGATTCCGCTTTTTTTGATGCCTTGCACGAATACCTTGTCCGGTATAAATACGGTAATGC
>CAYNCU010000029.1:0-5599 GCA_964395765.1 uncultured Roseivirgaceae bacterium
TCAGCTTTTGACATGAATTTGAACGTCATAAAAAATAAACAGCGGATTATTAATTTGACCGGTAATTATTTCCCATTAAGAAAAACCGACCAACTCAATCTAAACGCCTCCCTAAATAATGCCAATCTTAACGTGCTTGAGCCGTTTTACGAAGATCTTGTTTCCGATTTAAAGGGGAATGCCAGCGGGAAGTTTACAATAACAGGAAGAATCGATGCTCCGGTTCTTGAGGGAAGCGCCAATATTTCCAATGGCGGTATTACGATTGATTACCTGAAAACAAGCTATACAATGGACGGGAAAATTGTCTTTAAGAAGAACGAAATACAGATCGATGAATTGAATCTTAAGGACAGATACAACAATACCGGCTTAATCAACGGGAGCATACAACACCAGGGATTTCGTAATATGACCTATAAAATAAAAGGGACTTTTAAAAACCTCAATTTGCTAAATACATCCAATAAAGATAATTCTGAATATTACGGAACAGCCTATGGAACCGGTAATATATCCTTAACGGGTCAGAATGATAATCTGAACATCAGTGTCAATGCGAAATCAAACAGTGGAACCAGACTATTCATTCCGTTAACCGGCGGCGAAGAAGTTCAACATGAAAATTTTATACAATTTGGAAGTCTAAAGAATAAAAGTAAAGTAACGGAACAGGTTGTAGAATCGAATAATTCTATAAGCGGAATTAAATTGGATTTTAACCTTGAAGTTACCCCCGATACTTATTGTGAAATCATTTTTGACCCGACCCTGGGTGAAATTATCCGTGGTAGAGGAAACGGTAAATTAAGCCTTCAAATCGATACCAAAGGCGAATTTAATATGTTTGGTGAATACGAAATTACGGAAGGGTCGTATAACTTTACCTTATATAACATTATTAATAAGGCATTCACCATCCAGCCCGGAAGTACCATTACCTGGTCAGGAGACCCCTACGCGGCTCAACTGGATGTGACAGCTGAATACAGGCAATTGGCAAGCCTGGCGCCAATTTTTACTCCCTATATCAGCCCTACTTCTTCGGATAGTACTTTTTATCAAAGTCCTGAAATGCGAAGAAAATACCAGACAGCCGTAAAACTATTTCTAAAAGGCCCCTTATTGTCCCCTGAAATCAGCTTTGGAATCGATATTGATTATCCGCAAAACCTGACCGTGGATAATGTCAGTTTTTCCACCATCATATCAGCATTTGAAAATAAAATTGAGTCCAATGAACAGGAGCTGAAAAGACAAGTATTCAGTTTGCTGGTATTGCGAAGATTTGATGAAGGTTCTTTCGGTGTTTCCCCTTCAGATATTGGGAGCAGTGTAAGTGAATTTTTTTCCAACCAACTTAGTTACTGGGTTAGCCAGCTTGATGAAAACCTGCAGGTTAATCTTGATCTTGGCGCTATCAGTCAAAAAGCGTTGAATACATTTCAGCTTACCCTTTCATATTCACTTGCCCAGGGCAGGTTGAGGATAACAAGAGCCGGGAATATTTATGCTGATCAAACGAACAACGATGTTTCAAATTTTATCGGGGACTGGACCCTTGAGTATATGCTTACGCCCGATGGAAATCTCCGTGCTAAAATGTATAACCGGTTTAATTACAATACGGTTACCAACCCCAACTTCGGCACTTCTACAAACAGTACAGGATTCAGCCTGATGCAAACCAAAGGCTTTAACAAATTCAAAGAATTATTTATAAATAAAAAGAAAAAGAAAAAAAACGAACGGCAATATACTCAGTATAATGAAGGCGTTTTGCCCAGTAAACCGTCCGTCCCTGAATCCAAAAATGTACCTGAAAAATAAGCCTCCGGAATATGTATTTTAAATTTTTCTCCATTTTTTTAACCTATTAATTTGTAAAATCTTAAATATCTGAATTTTAAACTGTTATATAATAACTCACTTATGTTTGTAAAATGTCGCTTTTCTTCTGAAATTATATTTTATTGATATTAAAAATCTTTAATCAGTTTAGAAAAATGGTAATAAATCGATGAAATCCGGGAAGATTTTATATTTTTATCATGAAATAGTTAAGTCCTGTATTCAAATAATTATAGTTTTCAGTAAAAAATAAAGATATGGCTTTTAAATTCAATGAATTTATGATGCGGTTAGCCGATGAAATTGGCGGCCAATTCTCTGAATATGACAGTACCAAGTCAGTAATTATCGTACCCCTTCAGGACAACCGGTTTCAAGCGGTTCTTGGCTTGGTAAAATACAACGAAAAATTCAATAAAACACTCATTGAATTTTCTTCTAAAGTTTGTAAGTATACCGAAGACATAGACTTGAAAGAGCTCCTTATAGAGAACTCCAAAACCATCTATGGTAAGTTCGTAATTACAGACGGATATCTTAAGGTGAACGGATCTGCGTTCCTTGAAAATATAAATGAATCCGGATTAAAGGAAATTCTCATTGAAATTGCCAACAAAGCCGATGAGTGGGAACTTAAGTTAACCGGCCTGGATGTAAATTAGCTGTTAAACTCGTATTTAATTATTTCGTGATATTTATTAATGCAAGCCGTCTTATCGCTCCGTTAAAACGGGGAGGAAAGTCCGGGCAACACAGAGCACCGTACTTCCTAACGGGAAGGTTCTCATCCGGTAACGGATAAGTAACAGAAAGTGCCACAGAAAAAATACCGCCCTGAAATAATTCATTACTTCAGGGTAAGGGTGAAAAGGCGGGGTAAAAGCCCACCGATTCCGGGGTGACCCGGAAGGCAGGTAAACCTTACGGGTTGAAAGACCAAATAGATTCTGCTGTCCGGTTATGCCGGAAAAGGGTTGCTCGCCCGATCATAGTCAGCGGAACGGGTAGGTCGATAGAACCATCCGGCGACGGTTGGTCCAGATAAATGATAAGATTTCATTGGTTTCAATGGAAACAGAACCCGGCTTACAGGCTTGCATTATCTTTTATTATTAACTTATTATGCCACATATTTTAATTATTGACGATGAAAAGAGTATCAGGAATACGCTGAGGGAAATACTTGAATATGAAAAATATACCATCAGTGAAGCCAAAGACGGGGAAGAAGGATTAAAGCTGATTACCGAAAACGATTATGATGTGGTCTTATGCGATATTAAAATGCCCAAAATGGATGGTATTGAGGTATTGGATAAGACCATTGAATTAGGAAAGGAATTCCCTTTTATTATGATTTCTGCCCATGGCACCATTGAAACAGCTGTGGAAGCAACAAAAAAGGGGGCCTATGATTTTATTCAGAAACCACTTGATCTTAACCGGCTATTACTGACCTTGCGAAATGCACTCGATCGGAGAAACCTGGTGAGCGAAACAAAAGTTCTAAAACGTAAAATTTCCAAGACCTATGATATCATTGGAAATTCAAAAGTAATAAATGATATAAAAGAAACGATTGACAAAGTAGCACCAACCGAAGCCCGCGTACTTATTACCGGAGAAAATGGAACCGGTAAGGAGCTGGTCGCCAAATGGATACACGAAAAAAGTAAAAGGTCAGGTGAGCCACTTATTGAAGTAAATTGTGCAGCAATTCCCTCCGAATTAATCGAAAGCGAACTCTTTGGGCATGAAAAAGGCTCCTTCACTTCCGCCGTAAAACAAAGAATCGGAAAATTTGAACAGGCGAATAACGGTACTTTGTTTCTCGACGAAATCGGGGACATGAGCCTGAGTGCTCAATCCAAAGTCCTGAGAGCGTTGCAGGAAAATAAAATAACCAGAGTTGGCGGAGACAAGGAAATAACGGTTGATGTCCGGATCGTAGCGGCTACCAATAAGGAACTGAAAAAAGAAATCAGTGAAAACAAATTCAGGGAAGATTTATACCATCGTATCGGCGTCATCATTATACATATCCCTCCGCTGAGGGAACGACTTGATGATATTCCTCTGTTGGCAGAAAGGTTTTTAACTGAACTAGCGGAGGAGTACGGCGCCAAGAAAAAGGAAATTCATTCTGATGCTATCAAACAGTTACAAAAACTTTCCTGGACCGGAAATATCAGAGAATTAAGGAATGTAATAGAAAGGCTCGTTATTATGAGTAACGATACTATTACCAAAGAGGAAGTTATGAAATATGCGCTTGTATAATTCTCTTAATTGCGCTGAATCTCAGTATTCTGAGAGGTATTGTCCATTGTATATGTAGGACAGGTTTTTTGCGCGCAAGCTGACAAACCTAAGATAACCAAGGCAGCCAAAAGGGATAAAATCTTGATTTTTCGCATGTTATTCACTTATATTGATTATTACAAAAATAAACAAACTTCAATTTTATCAAAATATAATTATAATTTAATTTATTAATAAATTACATCCCCGGATATCACTGTTGTCCAGTCTTCCGATCACTTCAAATCCATTATTACCGGCTATACAGCCCAAATCTTCCGTTGCGATGAAGGCACAGGAATGTATATTAGCAAGGTCTATGACGTTTATTCCTCCGTATTTTAATTTATTATCAACATGAAAAGGATCATTTATATCTCTCAGCATTACTTTCATCCATGCCGGTCCGTGAAAAATTCCTTTTCCCTTTGAATAAGCCTGTGATAATAACTCGGTCATGCCATATTCAGCGTAAATTGTACTTACCTTAAATCGATCCATGAGTATCCGATGAACCTCCGCTTTCACAAGCTCTTCTCTCCTTCCTTTCATGCCCCCTGTTTCAAAAATCAATACATCACGAAGGCTGAAGTCACACATTTCAGCAAGGTCGAGCAGTGCATAGGTTACACCCCATAAAATGATTTTTCGATTACCTTGGAATCTCAGTCTTTTTATCCGATTTAACAATTCCCTTTTATCACTCAGATAAAAACCAGAATCTCTCTCTCCGGTTTGCTTCACGAAATGATCTACCATGTTGATCAGGGATGAATTTTTTTGTTCCCTGTACGATGGCAACAATGTCAACAGTAAGTAATCTTTAATAGCTCCGAAAAATTGTTCGAAAATAAATTGAGAGGTTCTGTAATAAAAATCAATACTTTGAATAAAATGCCTGCTGTGATTCACGGAGGTAGTTCCAGAGCTGTAAAATACTGTTTCCTCCATCCAGTTTCCTGTTTTTACTGGGTAATACCGGAATAGGGAAATCGGCAAAAAAGGAATTTCGTTGACCCTTTTTACCTGCGAAACATCGACTCCGATACTATCGATATACTTCCTGTATATTTCGTTATTACCAGCCTGGAATCTGAATAGGCGCAGTGCATAATCTTCAAAATTACCTTTCGATATATAAAAAATACCCTCTTTAAAACTTTTGATATCTTCCATCGTTAGTAAATTAGCCGGAGAATATCATGAAAAGATACTTCTTTTTAACTGTCAAAAATGAGCAAAATATTTAAATATAGCTTTTTTATCCTTCCTGCTCTTCTGTTGATAAATTCCTGCAGTAAACCTCCCGAACTCCCGATAGACCCTTCCATTGAATTTAAAAGTGTTCAATATGTTGAAACCCCCGGTGCCGATTCCCTGATTGTCAATATACATTTCCAGGATGGTGATGGTGACCTGGGCCTGACTTCTGATGACATAGACTTTC
>CAYNCU010000029.1:5609-25276 GCA_964395765.1 uncultured Roseivirgaceae bacterium
ATGAAGCTTACGACGTGGTGAAAGATGAAAACGGAGACAGCGTTAAGTACGGAAGCCAGCCGGGTTTACCGCAATATAATCCCGTAGATTATATCATTAATCGTGACGGCGATGGCAATCCGATCGATACAGTGCTTGTTAAAATAAATCCCAATCACTATAATTATTTCGTTCACTTTTTCCAGAAATATAAAGGAAAATATACGGAATTTGACTGGCGGCAAGCTCCTTACTATCAGACTTTCGACGGAAGATTTCCGTTGTTGAATACTAACGAAAGCCCACGACCCCTGGAAGGCATTTTACGTTATGCTATGGTTTCCTCCGGTTGGTTGATTGTTTTCCGTGATACCATGAAAATTTCCGTTCAGATTCAAGATAGAATGCTGCATAAAAGTAATGTCGTTGAATCACCGGATTTTACGCTTGAAGGAGTGAAGGTCAGTAATTGATCAGGAATCCCTGACTTCCGGGTTGAATTGAGGGATAATATAATTTTTGTTATAAATCGGAGGATATTTATCCGGATCCGATTCATTCAATACTGCATAAACATAGTCGAATACATCCTCAGCATTGGGTTTTGAAAAATAATCACCATCCGAACCATAAGCAGGGCGGTGTTCTTTTGAAGTTAATGTGATGGGTTTGGCATCCAGGAAATGATAACCATTCTGTTCATCCAATACTTTCTGCATCATATAGGCTGAAGCTCCTCCCGGGACGTCCTCATCGGCAAATATGATCCTGTTGGTCCTTTTTAACGACTCCACAATCTTATGATGAATATCAAAAGGAATAAGCGTCTGCACATCAATAACCTCGATATTAATTCCTACTTTGGCCAAAGCTTTAGCCCCTTCCATAGCCACTCTGCACATTGACCCGTAAGTGACAATAGTCAGATCCTTGCCTGCCAGTATTATTTCCGGAATCCCAACAGGGACTTTAACGTCCATCAGGTTCGAGGGAATCTTCTCCTTCAAACGATATCCATTTAAAGGTTCAATGATCAGGGCAGGTTCATCAGAGTGTAAAAGGGTATTGTAAAACCCGGCCGCCCGGGTCATATCACGCGGAACCAATACATTAATTCCGCGGAGGCTGTTAAGGATCATGCCCATCGGCGATCCCGAATGCCATACCCCTTCCAGCCGATGGCCTCTTGTACGGATTATCACCGGTGCTTTTTGTCCCCCCTTTGTCCGGTAATGAAGTGTGGCCAGATCATCGGATAAGGTTTGAAGCGCAAAAATAAGATAATCCACATATTGAATTTCAGCAATGGGTCTTAATCCGCGCATAGCAAGACCAATACCCTGGCCTACAATAGTGGTCTCCCTGATACTGGTATCCCCTACCCGGTATTCTCCATACTTTGCCTGCAAGCCCGCAAAAGCCTGGTTGACATCCCCGATTTTACCGACATCTTCGCCAAAGGCAAATACGCGGGGGTCTCTTGCCAGTGCGCCGTCAAAAAAGGCCTGCAATACTTCCCGCCCGTCGACCAATCTTGATTCTTCGTTATATTGAGGTTTTACTTCAGGTATATTTTTCGTGGACTCTAAAGATTGGCTATACAGATGAGAACTATAATAGTCCTGGTTTTCCTCGTTTATTTTCGAAAGCCAGTCGATCAGTTTCTGGCGTTCTGCAATATTTTCTTTCCGGGTAAGAATAAGTGTTCTTTTTACCGCTTTAAAAAAATCCAGTTTTAATGGATTTGGGATTTTTGTCAGTTCTCTTTTAATATCCAGAATCTCCTTTTTGAACCTGGATTTTTGTGCCACGGAGGTTATGATCTTTGCTGCTTCAATCTGTCCATTTTTTATTGAATTAATGTAGGCTTTCCAGGCAGCTTCCTTGGCTTCCTTGGCAACTTTAAGGGCTTCCTCTTCAATTTGTTCAATTGTATCTTCATCGGCAAATTCGTTGTCGATTATCCATTCACGCATTTTCTTGTTACAATCAAACTCCTTTTCCCATTCAAGTCTCTTTTTAGATTTATATCGCTCGTGTGAGCCGGAGGTTGAATGGCCGAGTGGTTGTGTAAGTTCGGTCACATGAATCACAACCGGAATATGCTGACGCCGGCAAATCTCTTCGGCCTTCCGGAAGGTTTCACAACAGGCATAATAATCCCAACCTTTAACCTGCATCAATTCTATTCCCTTTTCATTTTCATTCCGCTGAAAGCCTTTTAATACCTTATATATATCACTTTTCACCGTATGATATTCATTGGGCACTGAAATACCATACCCGTCATCCCATATTGCCAGCAGCATCGGAATTTGCATTACACCCGCTGCATTTACGGCTTCAAAAAATACTCCTTCCGAGGTCGACGCATTACCAATGGTACCAAAGGCTATTTCATTTCCGTTATTTGAAAAATCCGTATATTTTCTCAAATCAGGATTTTCTCTGTATAATTTGGATGCTTGCGCCAAACCCACCAGTCGTGGAATCTGAGCCGAAGTAGGGGAAACATCGGCACTACTATTTTTCAATTGCGTCAATTTTTTCCAATTCCCTTTTTCATCAAGGAATCGTGTAGCAAAATGACCGTTCATCAAGCGGCCGGCCGAAGCAGGGTCCGCCTTGATATCCGTATGAGCATACAATTGTGCAAAATAGGCCTGGAGCGTTAACTCCTTAATAGCAAGCATAAAAGTCTGATCCCTGTAATAGCCGGATCTGAAATCTCCGTTGCGGAACACCTTTGCCATCGCTAATTGCGGAATCTCTTTACCATCTCCGAATATTCCAAATTTTGCTTTTCCCATGAAAACTTCTTTTCTTCCAATGAGAGAGGCTTGCCGGCTTGTAACTGCCAACTTGTAATCTTCGAGGATTTCTCGGACGGGAATATTAACCTTTTCTATCGTTTTTGTTTCAGCCAAATTCCGCAATATTTTTATTTATTCAATCCATTAAAAAATCGAGGCAGGGTTCAAAACAAACTTAAAGAAAAAATAGGTTTAATCAAAGATTGAAGAGAAAGCGTAAGCCTGGGAAAAAGGAATTTTTATTTTTTAAAACGCCCAATATTAATTAAATGTGAATTCGATCCACCACTGAATAGGAAATATTATTTTGAATATTTTAAAATATCGGAATTTTATTCTTGAATATTGATTTTTGAAAAATCGCTACATTTACTATGATATACGGGAATGAATCCGTAATGAAAAAATAAATACCAAGTATCATGAAAATTGCTGTTCCAAAAGAAATAAAAGACAACGAAAACAGAGTGGCCCTGACTCCTGCAGGAGTTAAGGAATTAAAAAAACATGGTCATACCATATTTATTCAATCGACGGCCGGAGATGGAAGCGGCTTTGCTGATGAAGAATATAAACAAGCGGGAGCCCAACTCCTTCCGACTCTTGAGGATGCCTATGCAACCGGAGATATGATCATTAAGGTAAAAGAGCCTATTGAAAGAGAATATCCTTTAGTAAGGTCCGATCAACTTTTTTTTACCTACTTTCATTTTGCCTCAAGTGAAAAGCTTACACGGGCAATGATCAAAACCAATGCAGTTTGCCTGGCTTATGAAACCGTTGAAAAATCAGATGGTTCACTGCCTTTATTAATACCCATGTCGGAAGTTGCCGGACGAATGGCTGTACAGCAAGGGGCCAAATATCTTGAGAAACCATTTAAAGGAAGGGGTATTTTGCTCGGAGGGGTACCCGGCGTCTATCCGGCGAAAGTCCTGGTCCTGGGAGGAGGCATTGTTGGTACGCAGGCCGCAAAAATGGCAGCCGGTTTAGGAGCCGATGTCACCATTACCGATGTTAACCTGAACCGCCTTCGTTATTTATCCGATATCATGCCGGCCAATGTTAAGACCATGGTATCCAATGAATATAATATCCGGGAATTAATTCCTCACATGGATCTTATTGTTGGAGCCGTCTTAATCCATGGCGCCAAAGCTCCTCATTTGATTACCAAGGATATGCTGAAAGATATGAAGCCGGGTACCGTCATGGTTGATGTTGCAGTAGACCAGGGTGGATGTATTGAAACCTGCCGTCCTACAACCCACCAGGATCCTATCTATATTATCGATAATGTTATTCATTATTGTGTGGCGAATATGCCCGGTGCGGTACCCTATACTTCCACGCTTGCCCTCACGAATGCAACACTGCCCTATGCATTACAATTAGCGGACTTTGGCTGGCACGAAGCCTGCCGGAAAAACAGGGAATTGGCGATGGGTCTTAACATAGTAAATAAAAAAGTAGTTTACCAGGCTGTTGCCGAATCATTCAATCTGGAATTTACGGATTTGGAGGGTATATTTTAATTTTATCTTATAAGTTGCCAATTTTTAAATATTTTCTTATTTTTTAAACGAAAAATTCAATAGATTTCAATGTTTTATTCGGGGTTTTAGTCTGGTTAAATCAAAAAACGCGCATCTATTGTCCAATTTTACCGTTTAGAAATGCCTTGGAATCGATTGATCCTTAGTGCAATATGCGTCGCATTCGGGGTAATTATTACGTTTTTTTCCAATGCCACAGCATCCGATGCTTCACTTGGCTATGCTCCGGAATATTTTTTCCCGATTGTCGGAATACGTATTAACGGAGGTCAGAAGTATACCAATAATACCCAGGTATCAGTCGAGATTAAATCTTTAAAACTCGCCGATTCCTTAATTGTGGAGATGCGCGTCGGAACGGATCCCAACCTGAATGACGCAAGTTGGGTGAATTATTCCACGGATAAATTTAATCTCACTCTTTCCGAAGGAGACGGAATAAAAACTGTCTATGCCCAATTAAAGGATAAAGCAGGAAATATTTCCCCGATTGAATCGGCTAATATCATGTTAGACACCACCCCTCCTGATAAATGTAAATTCCTGATCAACCAGGGGGAAAAATACACCCGGGATCCGCAGAAAAGAGTAGTTCTTTTTATTCAGGCGGAAGAGGACATCTCACAAATGGAGTTCAGCAATGACCCTGATTTTAAAAATGCATCCTGGGAAGCTTTCGCGATTACCAAAAACTGGACGCTTCCCGATAACGCCCCCGATGGTCTTTATACCGTATATGCAAAATTTATGGATCCAGCGGGTAATATCAGCCAGGTAAAAACCGCATCCATAATCCTGGATACCCAACCTCCGGAAAATGGTTCTGTTGAAATTAATAATGGCGATAAATATACAAGGACACCGGACGTAGTTTTAAAAATTCATGCCGATGGAGCTGCACTGGTAAGAATCGTAAGCCCGAACAATTCGTCCATACTTCCCTATGAAGTGAAACCGGGAACTGATTTCATGCAGGTCAATTGGAGTTTTGATTCATTACAGGGCACAAAAGTGGTCAGGGTTTATTTCCAGGATTCCGCTAAAAACCATACAACGCAAATAATCCAGGACGATATTATATTTGATTCGGTAGGGCCTGAACCTCCTCTCCTCAGTATCAATGGTGACAGTAAATATACGAATGACCCAAAAGGGAGAGTCAATATTAAGGTTGTTTCCAAGGTAAGTCCTTCGGATATTACTATGGAGATCAGTAATTATATTGATTTCCACGATACCCAACCGGAGCCTTTTAAAGATAATATTTCCGACTGGACGCTTTTGGGAAAAGAAGATGGCTTAAAAACCATTTATGCCAAATTTTTTGATGAAGCCGGCAATGAATCCAAAGTGACCGCAGCTAAAATTATTCTCGACCGTGTTGCCCCGAAGGTTAACTCTGTTCGAATCAATGACGGGGGTAAATGGACTACAAGCCTAAAGGTTACCATTAACATGGATGTAGAAGATGCCGCTTATTGCCAGATCAATAATTCCGGAATAATCGCGAAAACACTGGTATGGGATCCTTATCAGCCTAAAAGAGTAGACTGGACACTTTCCCCGGGAGACGGAGAAAAAACAGTCTATACACGGTTTAAAGATGCGGCAGGGAACGAAACCGAAATAATAAAAACCAATGTCACTCTTGATACAAAACCACCCACCGGGGAAGTGACCATTGATGATAGTGCTAAATTCACAAATCAAAAGGATAAGGTTGTACATATCCGGATTAAATCACCGGATGCCAAAGGAATGCAGATCAGTAATAATCCCAATTTCACAGATTCAAAGTTAGAACCTTTTTCTTCCAATGTAATGAACTGGACACTGGATGGTGACGACGGCCCCAAAACGATCTTCGTTCGGTTAAAAGATGAAGCCGGAAATTTTTCACAGGTTTATGCCACTACCATCGTACTTGACAGGAAACCGCCTACCGATTTAAGTATGGTTATCAACGAAGGGAAAACCTGGTTAACTAATCCGGCCAGAAGATCTTCCGTTCAGTTAAACGCATCCGGGGCAAATGCCATGGAATTAAGTGAAAATCCGAATTTTCCCGAAGACCAATGGACTCCTTTCAAAAATGTGACCTACTGGGTCTTTTCAAAAGGGGAAGGAGAAAAAGAATTATTCGCCCGATTCAGGGACCCAGCAGGTAATATTTCAGAGGCCATAAACGGAAAATTAAAATTAGATTATACACCGCCTGTGTGCGATACCTTTAACATTGACAATGGAGCTGATTTCACCAATAACTCCCAGAAAAATGTAACGCTGCATTTTGTTTCCACAGATGCCGATAAAATGACAATCAGCAATTCTCTTATCCAGGACCCGAATGCAACTTCCACGGTCTGGGAAGATTATAAACCTAATAAAGATTGGACATTGGACGGTGAGGATGGTCTTAAAACGGTTTATGTGGTATTCAAAGATGAAGCCGGCAATTTATCGGCCCTTTACAGTGACCGGATTATTCTTGACCGTGTGGGCCCCACCAATTGTAATGCAGTCATTAACAATAATATGAAGTGGGTACCGATTGGCGGCAGGAAAGTTACTATTCAATTGACTGCTGACGGCGCAGACAAGATGATAATTGATGAAGATCCTACCTTTAAAAACGGCCGATGGGAATTATTTATACCTAAGAAGGTTTATGAAGTCTCCAAAGGTGACGGAGAGAAAACCATCTATATAAAATTCAAGGACAAGGCAGGCAATGAATCCGATGTGATTTCAGGCAAAGTTACCCTTGATACAACTCCTCCGGTTCCCGTAAGCCTGTCTATCAATAATGGCCAGGAATATACCAATAACCCCAATAAATCAGTTACCCTGGATATTGTAGCAAAAGATGCACTTGAAATGCGAATTTCACAACGTGGAACATCGGTCGGAGTTTGGGAACCTTATGTGAAAGAAAAAACAATTGCCCTGGATGGTAACGATGGGAAAAAATATATTGCTGTTTTCTTCCGTGACGAAGCAGGCAACGTTTCAGATCCGCTGGTTGATTCCATTACGCTTGACAGAACTCCCCCAGTACCTGTTTCACTCACCATTGACGATGGCAGTGGTTATACTAAAAACCCCGACAAAAAAGTAACGTTGCATATTATGGCCCGTGACGCCGAGTATATGATGATCGGTAATAACCCTTCTTTTGATGATGGTAAATGGATTAAATACAGTATAGAATACCCAAACTATATTCTCCCGGGTAATGATGGTGAAAAAACCGTGTTTATAAAGTTCAAAGATGAAACCGGAAACATTTCCCCTCCCATTTCATCAAAAATCACCCTTAAAAGATCATTTTAAATTCTATTTTTGCATTTTCAATTTTCACTGTACCTCAATGAATGTAAGGTATGAAATTTCCTTAAAGCCTTATAACACATTCGGCGTGGAATGCACTGCTGATGAATTAATTGAGTTGCATTCTCCCGATGAAACTAAGGAATACTTTGACGGTCGTGATCCCGGGTTGAAAAAAATTTTATTATTAGGGGGAGGAAGTAATATTCTTTTTACCGGTGACTTTCACGGAACTGTGATTAAGTATTCCAGTAAAGATTATAATATAATTCAGGAAGATGATAATCACGTGTGGATAAAAGGCGGAGCAGGAATACCATGGCATGATCTTGTTCTTCGCACCATAAATTCAGGATACCAGGGGCTCGAAAATCTTTCACTGATACCAGGTCTCCTGGGAGCTGCTCCGATCCAGAATATCGGGGCTTATGGGGTCGAAATTAAAGATTTCCTTGAGAGTGTGGAGATTCATGATTTATCTACCGGCCAAATCAGAACGGTTTCAAACCCGGAATGTGAATTCGAATACCGTGACAGCATTTTCAAGAGAGAATTAAAAAATAAAGTAATCATTCTCTCCGTGACCTTGAAATTAAATAAACATCCGGAATATAATATCACCTACAAGGATATCGAAAATAAGATCCATGAAAAAGGATTAAAGAATTTGAATGCAAAAGTCATCAGTGAACTGGTAGTTGAAATAAGGAAATCCAAGTTACCGGACCCGGCGGTGACCGGCAATGCAGGAAGCTTTTTTAAAAACCCGGTACTGAATGGTGATGAAATCAATCAATTAAGGACTTTTTATCCGGATGTCCCCCATTTTGAATATAAAAATCATTTATTTAAAGTCCCTGCCGCATGGATGATTGAAAAGTGCGGTTGGAAAGGCTATCGAAAAGGAAACGTAGGGGTTCATAAAAATCAACCCCTGGTTCTGTTAAACCTGGGGAATGCCTCCGGTAAAGAAATTTTCAGGCTTTCAGACGAAATCCGGTCCTCGGTCAAAAACAAGTTCGGGATATTCCTCGAGCCTGAAATCAACATAGTATAACAAAAGTGATATGCTTTCAATTAATAACCTGAATTATTTTATAGGCAGTCATATCCTTTTTGAGGATGCTTCTTTCCAGGTCAATGACGGGGATAAAGTAGGCCTCGTGGGATTAAATGGAAGCGGTAAAACAACCCTGTTAAAAATAATATCCGGTGAATATACGCCCGATAACGGGAATATAATTCGCAGCAACGATTGCACAATCGGATATTTAAATCAGGATCTTCTTTCCGTAGAAAGTGATCTTCCTATTCTTGAAATAGTGATGGACGCCTTCAGGGAAATCATCAACCTGGAACACAGGATTATACAGATCACAAAAATGCTGGAAAATGAGCATGATGAAAAATTAATTCATGAACTGGCTGAACTTCAGGATCAGTATGAAATACATGAGGGATACCGGATTCATTCGAAAGCACAGGAAATATTGGAAGGGATAGGCTTTTCAACGGAAGATCTTACCCGTCCCCTGAATGAATATTCCGGCGGATGGAGAATGCGGGTTATGCTGGGGAAAATCCTTCTTGAAAAACCTATGCTGCTTTTACTGGATGAACCTACCAACCACCTCGATATGCCCTCCATACAGTGGCTGGAGAATTATCTGAAAGACTATAAAAATTCAATTGTTATCGTTTCCCACGATCAGCAATTTCTGGATAATATTATAAATAAAACCGTGGAAGTCAGCTCCCGGAAACTGATTGCTTACCCTGGAAATTTCTCTTTTTATAAAGAAGAAAAAGCCGAAAGAATGGCTATTCAGCATAATTCCTTTGTGAACCAACAAAAAATGATTAAAGACACGGAAAATTTTATTGATAAATTCCGTGCGAAAGCAACCAAGGCAAGGCAGGTTCAATCAAAAATCAAAGCATTAGACAGGCTCGCCCTCATTGAAGACGTTCTTGATGAAACCCGGCCAATTGATTTCCGCTTCTCGCTCAGCATAAATCCCGGCCGCCAGCTATTGCAGCTTAAATCAGTTAGTAAAAATTATGATCAGCATAAAGTTTTTGAAGAAGCAGATGCTTTTGTGGAGAGGGGTGATAAAATAGCTTTAATCGGTGCAAATGGGAAAGGAAAGTCAACCTGGTTACGGATTATGGCTGGTACCGAGGAATTTAGAGGCGAATGTAAAACGGGTCATAATGTAAAAATGACATTTTATGCCCAGCACCAGCTCGAAGCGTTAAACCTAGAAAATGATATTATTACCGAATTGCTTCAATCGGGATCGAAGCGGACAGAAAATGAGTTGAGAACATTACTGGGTTGTTTTCTGTTCACGGGAGATGATATCTACAAGAAAATAAAGGTATTGTCCGGTGGAGAAAAAGCAAGAGTGGCGCTGGCTAAATCCATTATCAGCGAAGCTAATTTTCTTCTTTTGGATGAACCGACCAACCACCTTGATTTCTTTTCAATCAATATCCTTAAAAATGCGCTTCGTGAATACCAGGGATCCTACGTACTGGTTTCACATGACCGTCAGTTTATTGAAGAGGTATGCAATAAAATATGGTACATCGAGGATTACAAAATAAAAGAATATCCCGGGAAATTATCGGAATATCTTTATTCACAAGAAAAGAAGTTAAGCCCTCCCCCGGCCAAAAAAGCTCAAAAACCTATCCGCAAAAAAGGAAGTTCCGGTAAGGCTGCCCAATATCATCGTGATAAGGAAGCATCAAAAAAATTAAACCAATTAAAAAAATCGATTCAGGATATCGATAATGCGCTGAATGGCCTTGAGGAAGAGAAAAAATCAATTGAAAAAGAATTAGAAAGGGTTGAAATTTATTCGGATCCATCCAGGCTATCAGAAAAACTAGGATTACTGGATACCATTAATAAAAAAAAGGATGCTCTCCAGGTTTCCTGGATGGAATCCTATCAGGCATTGGAAAAGTTATCATCCGGTAAATTCTAAATGCCCACCTGAAATTGTATCTATGTTTATACTTATTCTGTCTGAACGAATATAAAAAAGTTGGAAATCAGTTCGCTGAAACTTTATCAAATTGAAGGCCGATATAAGTATAATATGCCGAAAAATGGATAGGTACGTTGGTGTCGAATCCCACAACCATCCACATTTTACCGTCGGAATCAGAATTGGCAATAACCGGGGATTGATCATTGATGGCTACATCAACAACTGGGCTTGCATTGATATCGATAATATCCAGTTTACTTAAATATAACATATCTGCGCCGCTGCTTCCGTTCATTCCTTTATCAAAATCAGTAACAATTAATTTTTCCCCCGGGTTAGAGGAATCATCAATAGTATCGTTTACCGGTTCATCGGTAAATGCCCCCACCTTCAAAAACGATCCTTTAGAATTATCTTCAAGATCACCGCCATCATAGGCCTGGGTTAACGAAGTATATATTTGAATATTGAAGGTGATGTTGTAAGTGGTGTTGGGTTCAAAACCTACCAATTGTTTTTTAATGTAAGTAAATAATTGCCCGTTTTCACAATAAGCACTCTGTCGGGCTGCGTTGTGAGATGTACCTGAGCTGGATTGGAAACTGCTGAATTTAAAATCAAAATTAAAACTGTCCTTTGATGAAAGAGGATAATCGGCATATGAGGGTATCCAGCCCTCGACGTCGTTTTCAAATGTTGATATTGCGACCAGCGACTTAGTAGAAGAGGGATGATCAATTTTACAGGAGACCAGGCTAATTAACGATAGTATCAAAATAAATTTTATTGCATTCATTAGATAAATTATTAAAGCTGTTAATTTATGAATTAAAAAATAAATTTTACTCATTAAATATATAAGCCAATCCACCGGATACCATAAAGCAGGATGGCCGACTATTAAATCCGTAATTTTTCTTAGTAAGATAATCGATTCCAAAATTATAGGCCGGACTGAGATTAAACTGATAATTTTTTAAAAAAACCAAGTTTACGCTGGTGCCGACAAGTCCGTTAAAATAAACCGGCTTAAACGGAGAATTCTCGCCGGGGTTTAGATTCAATGTGTTAAGAAAATTCCCTTCATCAACAATGGTAGTTTTTAATAATATCTCCGGGGAAACACCAGCATCGACCGTCCACCTAACAATGTGATCATACAATATATAGCCTGCGGTAACAGGGATTGTAATAAATTCAAAATTACTGTTTAATTGGATGTCGGAAGAAGAGCTATAGAGGGAAGCCTGATGATAGGAATTTAATGTACTGGCTCCCACAACCTGGTACGCAAATTTTTTATTGCCATTTTGAGATACAAGATAGGTATTGACTGCCGCAGAACCACTGGCGAACATATAATTGATCCCCGTCTGAATCAGCCATCTTTTTCCCAATTCAAAACCTATTTTGGCACCATATGAATAAGAAATATCCGGATTATAGGTCGGATAGGCCATGGATGATGAATTAATGGCGCTAGGGGAATAGCTTGAATAAGCCACCTTATTACCGGAAAATCGGTCAACATTAAATAAACTACTCCTCTGCCCATAGGAAATATTCGGATCGAAAATTCCGGAAGAGATGCAAATACCCGCCCACAAAGGTTTTTTATGGATCTCCGTGTCAACTACGGTCTCATAAATGCCGGAATTAATAAAACCGGGGTACCTCGGAAAAAACGGTTTACGATAAGATTTTAAACCGATACACTTCATCAGATCAAAGTCCACGGCAGGAATTAAATCAGATGAATTAGCAGAAGCAAGGTTTTTAATTTTAGCGTTATTTATAACTGTGCCCCGTGTTTCAGCCAGTTTTAGCTCCCCGGTATTTGCCTTGTTTATGGAATTATTGGCTATAGGATTTCCGTTGCCTTTGATATTTTTATCAACATTATTTAAGGTTGTCGGATTATTTTTATTTATCCCCGGAATTATTTTTTCAACCCTTTGGTTATTATCATTGTTTATAGAATTACGTGAATTAAAAGCGTAATAGGCAAGACCGATCATAATGATTACGGATGCCGCAGCAGCCAATTCAAAATAAAACAGCTTCTTTTTATAGACAGCCGTGTCCTTATTCGCCAAAGCAGCGTCAATTTTTATCCAAACTTTCTCGTCCGGCTCAATAGCTAAATTATCGAAGCGCTCCTGCCATGCATTTTCAAAATTCATATCAGTTAAGTTTTTCATAACTTTTAACTTTTTCATCTGTCAGTTTTCGCTGTAGCAGTTGTTTCGCCCGGGCGTACTGTGACTTTGAGGTCCCTTCGCTTATTTTCAGTTTTTCAGCAATTTCCTTATGACTGTATCCTTCAATGGCAAATAAATTGAATATTAACCGACATCCGTTTGGGAGTTGTCTGATCATATCAAGTAATTCGTCCATATGAAATTCCGATAAGGCGACAGATTCATCATATCCCCTTTTAAGATAGTTCACATCAACCATAGGAAAGAGGTAAAGTTTTCCGCGCTGGTGATTTATGGCAGTGTTGATCAATATTTTCTTCATCCAGGCCGCGGGATCATTATTATTCCTGAGCGACCGGAGGTTATTAAAAATTTTTAGGAAGGCCTCCTGTAAAACGTCTTCCGCCGCATCGAGTGATTTGGAATAACGCATACTAACTGCCATTAATCTGGCAGAATACAGATCATATAATTTTTTTTGCGCCTTACGATCCCCTTTTATGCAGGCTGCAATAAGTTCATCACTTTTCATTCGCTTACCGGAAGCTGTGATTTATCTCTTAATACAATGACACTGATAATAATATAAAAGTTGGAATTAAAAAAGTTTTATATTTGATTAAAACCCCATTGATATGTCTATCCCAAAATTACGTCTATTGACATTATTCTCCTGTCTCTATATCGGCCTTTTTTGTTTTTTCACCTTCAAATCAATTGATAATCAAGAAGATCCCAACCTGGTATATAACGACCGCGTCTATGCAAAAAATATAAAAACCGTAAAGCTTTACAGCCGAAACCAGCGCCAGTCGATGATCCTTGATTACCCGATTACCTCGCTGAATCAAAACAACCCGCTTACACTTGAATTTGACGAATTGAATGAAGATGCCAGGTATTACCAGGCTAAGATTTCTTATTGCAACTGGGATTGGACCCCTTCCGATTTACATTCAATCGAATACCTGAATTCTTATAATGAAATTGATTACCAAAGCTATAGTTATTCCATCAATACAAAGATTCCTTATACGCATTACATTTTTTCGCTACCCGCGGTAAAATTACCGGGTAATTATCTTGTATATGTTTATGATAAAGATGATCCTGACAATATAATATTATCAAGAAGGTTCATTGTTTACAACAATGAAGTAAAGATCGACCCGGAGCCTACTTACTCAAACGGAATAAAAGAAAGGACCACCCATCAACAAATTAATTTTTCCATATCCTACCAAGGCCTGGATCTGTTAAATCCTATGCAAGACCTTAAGGTTGTTATCAGGCAGAATTTTTCATGGTTTCGATGTATTAAGGGCCTTCAACCGACTCAGATAAATCAACAACAACAGATGCTGGTATACCGGCAATTCAACCTTGAAAATAACTTTCCGGGGGGGAATGAATACAGGTATTTTGATATGAAGTCGAATGTCTCATCAGGCCGGAACGTTGACCGGATTACGACAACTCCTGAAAGAATCGATGCCTTCCTGGCTGTGGATAAAGCCAGAGCCGGACAAGCCTATGGCATATGGCAGGATATGGACGGAGCTTATTACATATCAACCCTGGATAATACCGACATTCATACAGAAGCGAATTATATAAACACCCATTTCTTTCTTCAAACCGGAACAAAGTTGAATACTGATGTTTATTTATTCGGGGAAGTCACATTCCGGCAATTATTGCCTGAATACAAATTAAACTATGATTCTGATCTCGGAGGGTATACCGGTAACTTTTTATTAAAGGAAGGATACTATGAATACCTGTATGTAACGCCCGATGATGAATACCAGATAGAAGGCAATCATTATGAAACTGAAAATACCTATGATATTATCGTTTACTACCGTCCTCCTTCAAAAATATATGATGAGATCGTCGGGTACATCCAGTTTAAAAGTAATAACAACTAGATATAATTCTCAATTTTGTATGTCTTGGTTCGTTTGGTTGGATCCACGTTAGCCAGATCAAGCATCCCGAATCCCTTGTAGGTAAATTCCCCAATTCCCAAAATAAAAACAAACTGTTGTACCTCGGGAGCCGCATATAAGGTAAAGGGGAAGGTGTATCCGCGCACTTCATATTTCACATCCATGTCATATAAAGGATATATCCTGGCAAACTTTTTCTGATTCTCCCTTATTTTCTGAATGTATTCAAGGTCAGGGACCACCTGGAATTTATAAAATGATTGGAGCTTTTCCGGGGAATATAACTTCGACTTCTCCATCCTTTTCAAGGTGGATTCATAAAGGTGATCCGAAAATTCATCGGTTTCCGGGTTGATGAATTTCTTGCCTTCCGTATCATTGAACTTGGGCGACAGCAGCACCATGGGTGAAATGCAGACAAACTTAGATACATTTTCCAAAGTCGGTAACTCCTCCTCCTCAACCCCTTCGGGTATTAAAACCAGATTACCCACTTCAATTTGCGGGAAATCAAAGAGATTCTTAATCAGGTAATCGACGAAATCTTTATTCAGGCAAGAGAAAACCAGCGTAATCCGGCTCGAATAATAATGAAGACCGTTACGACTGATCTTTATCTGGCCCTTTAATCCAGAGAAATTATACTTATTGTAATTGAAATATTCTTCTTTCCCGCCTTTAAGTAAAATTCCCTTAATAAGTTGGGCTAAAAGATATTGGTGATGAAAAGGAACATAACCACCCTTATTCTTCAGAATAAAAATAATTCGAATTCTCAAGGTTATACTATTTAACAGAAAAAAGTAAACGAACGATAAAATATCAATTATTAAAATCCAACCAGTGATAAATATTTAATGGTAACAAAAAATCAAACTCAAAAGTTTAGTTAATTTTTTAAAAATCAAAATAATTAAATTAAATATTTATGAAATTTAACATGTTTTTTAATTATGTGTTAAAAATTAACCAAAATTATGAAATCACAAAAGAAAATGGATTTAATTATACATTGAATCGAAAATGCATTACATCACCATCTTTAACTATATAATCCTTTCCTTCAATAGCCAGTTTTCCTGCTTCCCTGCTACCTGATTCACCCTTAAATTTAATAAAATCCGCATATTTTATTACTTCGGCACGAATAAAGCCCTTTTCGAAATCGGTATGAATTACACCCGCGGCCTGGGGGGCTTTCCATCCCTTTCTTATGGTCCATGCCCTTACTTCCTTTTCCCCTGCAGTAAAAAAAGTGATCAGGTCAAGGATATGATAGGCAGCCTTAATTAACTTGTGCAGCCCCGATTCATTCAGATGATATTCTTGACGGAACATTTCCTTTTCCTCCTCATTTAATTCACCTAATTGGGCTTCCAGGGACGCACAGATAATAATGGTATCAGCTTTTTCCCCGGCTACTGCCTCTTTCAGCTTATTAACATAATCATTTCCATTCAGGGATTTCTCATCCACGTTGGCCACATAAATCATCTGTTTTGCGGTTAAAAGCTGTAATTCTTTTTTATAAAAGGCTTCTTCCTGTTCACTTTGTTCCATCGCCCTGATATTCTGCCCTTTTTCTAACCATTCCTTTGCTTTTATAAGTAATTCAAGTTCTTTTTTTGATTTTACGTCCCCGAATCGGGCCACTTTATCAATTTTACCTATCCTTTTTTCAAGTGTATCCAGATCTTTTAATTGCAACTCCGCATTGATTACCCCTACATCCGAAGCAGGATCGATCTTTCCTGGCACATGGGCTATATTATCATCCGCAAAACAACGCACGACGTGCGCAATAGCATCTACTTCCCTTATATTGGCAAGAAATTTATTTCCAAGCCCTTCTCCTTCACTGGCCCCTTTTACCAATCCCGCTATATCAACAAATTCAATTACCGTGGGTACAAGGCTTTTGGGATGAATCAGGTCATTAAGTGTATTCAATCGTTCATCGGGAACAGTAATTATTCCGATATTCGGTTCTATGGTGCAAAACGGGTAATTCGCCGCATCTGCTTTTCCCTTCGATAAAGCATTAAAAAGTGTGGATTTACCTACATTCGGCAATCCAATTATCCCACATTGTAATCCCATTAATTTTTTACTTTAAATACATGATATTGACGAAAACCATTGGTCAGTTCGAATACTGAAACCCGGACAATGGTATAAACCGGAACAGCCGCAATCATTCCGAATATACCGCCGATGGTGGCCCCGACAAAAATAATAATAAAAATTTCGAGCGGGTGTGCTCTAATACTTTTTGAAAAAATCATAGGTTGTATTATCGTATCATCTATGATTTTAATTAAAACGAATACAGAAAAAATTTTGAACACCAGGATAAAGTATTCGTTGGCTATCTGATAGTTACTTGATGAAATGGCTATGACTATGGCAAATAAACCTCCCAGTAATGGCCCCAGGTATGGCACAACGTTGGCGATAGCCGCGAAGGCAGCAATGGTGATGGAATATTTCATGCCTATCACTGATAAACCGATGGAGGCCAGGGCAAAAATCAGGACACATTGAAATAAAAGCCCAATCAGGTAGTTAGTCAATAATTTTTCGATTTTGGAAAATACAGTTATGACAACTTCAAAATAAGCATTGGGGACCAATGCCAAAATAAATTTTCTGATAAGTCCCTTTTCATAGAGGAAAAAGAAAGAAATAAACAAAACCGATATCACGCCAATAAAAAAGTTTCCTGCAACGGTAAAAACATTTTGAAGAATATTTCCGGGTTCCCAGATATTACTGCTCTGTATGGCATTCATAAAACCCTGTTGCATTTTGGTTAATAATGTACCCTTTTGATAATTTACTAATCCATGATTAATCAGCCAGGCCTCAATATGGGAAATAGGGCCGTCAATCCAGTTCCATACATTATTAAAATCAATCCCGGCAATGATCTCTATCTGGTCACGTATTAATGGAATGAAGATCGAAATAAAAGAAAGCAGGATTGTGACGAATAAGGTAAAAGATATTACAATCGCGATGCTTCTTGGAATATTTACATTATAGATCTGTGTATTATTAATATAGTTGACCAGCGGTCTGAGAATTGTTGAAATCACCAGGGCGATCAGAAGGTAAATCAGGATCTGAGAAAAATACCATCCCAGGAAAAGAATTATCGTCAGGATTACAGAGGTATACAATAAAGACTTTCTTGTCATATCTATGCTATGAAAGAGAATTTATTCCCATCTTGCTAAAATACTGCATCAAAGGGGAATAAAATACATTATGGTTGAGCGGTTGAAATTTCCCTAACAAATTAAATAAAAATCCGGAGTACCCGGGAATAATAATATAAAAAAACCCAATTAAAATTGGGTCGGTGAAATGATTTTATTCCCACTTCAGTTCCGTTTCTCCTCCTGCTTCGCCCTCATCCTTTCCGTGTGAAACCTGCGAAAAATCATAATCAGGCATAAGTTCAGTCTTCACATGATTAATAGTTCCCTGTAAAGCTTCAAAGAATTTGTCAAAATCCTCCTTGTACAGGAAAATCTTATGCTTCTCGTAATAATAGCCGTCTTCCTTATACCTTCTTTTACTTTCAGTAATAGTCAGGTAATAATCATTAGCTTTAGTTGATTTAATATCAAAAAAGTAAGTTCTTTTTCCTGCCCGAACTCTTTGGGAGAAAATTTCAGCTTTTTCGCTATCCTTGTTTTCTTCCACAATCCTTGGAGTTTTGTAGTAAAATTGTAAATTCTTCTAAATATAAGGGAATAACCGTATACCACACAAATCTAAATGAATAAATTCCACAGTTATTGCAAAAAAAACCGCTTTCGGAAAATAAGGGAATTATTTAGTTAAAATGATAAAAATGACCGTTTTTAGACATAAAATGGGAAATAATGAAGCTTGAACTTCAAAAAATAAGGGAAATAAGCAATTTAGACCTGCTTGCCAAACAATTAGTGGAAGGATTCATTACCGGGCTTCATAAATCGCCATATCATGGATTCTCAGTAGAATTTGCAGAGCATCGGTTATACAATACAGGAGAAAGTACTAAGAATATTGACTGGAAAGTATTTGCAAGGACCGACCGTTTATATACCAAAAGATATGAAGAAGAAACCAATTTAAGATGTCTGTTACTCATCGATAACTCCTCCTCCATGTATTACCCGGTACAATCCTTTGGCAAGATAACATTCAGCGTGATGGCTTCTGCAGCGCTAGCCTATCTTTTGCAAAAACAAAGAGATGCTTTCGGGCTATGTACCTTTTCCGATGAAATTGAAATCCAGACCCAGGTAAAATCCACCGGGACTCACCTTCATAAACTTTTTATTTTACTTCAGGACCTAATCGAGGAAAAGACTACGCTTAAAAAAACTTCGGTGGCCGGGGTACTTCACCAGATTGCCAATAAAATTCATAAAAGAAGCCTTGTGATTATTTTCAGTGATATGTTTGATGACCAGGAAAATTCACAGGAAATATTTAATGCACTCCACCATCTGAAACACAATCAACACGAGGTAATCCTGTTTCATGTTACCGATAAAACAACAGAGTTCAATTTTTCATTCGACGACAGGCCTTATGAATTTATCGATCTAGAAACGAATGAGAAAATGAAAATCCAGGCTTCGGATATCCGGGAAAGTTATGTTCATTCCATGGGTAAATATTACACCGATCTTAAAATGAAATGCGGCCAGTATAAAATCGATTTTGTAGAAGCCGATATTAAAGAAGATTTTGATAAAATATTATTAGCTTACCTGATAAAAAGAACAAGAATGATGGCCTGATATAATATTTCGGATTGGTAAATAACGGAAGA
>CAYNCU010000030.1:0-25255 GCA_964395765.1 uncultured Roseivirgaceae bacterium
TGTCTGAGATTCAGTGCCTTCTCCAGATTGAGCTGTTTCATGGATATTTTTTTACCCCTCGAATATTTATTCCTGACGGCATAAATACCGGCTACGATCATGATGGATAGTCCTGCCAGGATGCCGGGGACATACCCTGCAAGAAAAAGCGCTGCAATCGAGGCTCCCCCGCTGGCCAGTGAGTAAACAATAAGTATATTGCTGGGCGGGATCAGCAGTCCCGTGGTGGAGGAAGCGATATTCACGGCGGCGCTGAAAGGTTTCGGGTAGCCTTCTTTGGTCATTTCCGGGTGCATGAATCCTCCGGTCGCCGAAGCGGCTGCCACCGCCGATCCCGAAATGGCACCGAAAAGCATACAGGCCAGTATGTTCACGTAGGCAAGTCCGCCGGGGAGTTGCCCGACCATTACTTTGGCGAGGTCGATAAGTCTGCGGGCTATTCCTCCCTTGTTCATAATCTGCCCGGCCAGGATAAAGAATGGGATGGCAAGCAGGGGAAAAGAATCAAGGCCGGTAGCCATGCGTTCGGCAATGGTGGTTACCGAAGGCATAAAAGGTACGCTGATCAGAAGGGTAATGGTGGCTGATATGCCGATGCTGTAAGCAATGGGAACGCCCAGCGACAATAAAATCAAAAAACTTACGATCAGTATGATAACCTCAATGTTTTCCATTCTTTTTGATTTCGAGGGCCAGGTCCGCAATATTTGCCAGGCAATAATAGCACGTAAGCACACCGCTTGCCGGTAGCACGGAATAGATAAACCACAAAGGAATTTTAAGCGCCGCTGAAGTTTGCCCTAACGTGAGGGTAATATAAACCAGCCGGGAGCCTCCGGCGATTAAAACGGCAAAAGAAAAAATAAAAATGATCGCGTTGATCAATATTTCAACCTTTCGTTTGTTTGCCGGTTTCAGCCGGTCCGGGAAAAGGGTAATCGATAAATGCAGCTTTTGTCCCATCACATATCCCGCGCCCAGGATCCCTATCCAGATCAGTAAAAAACGGGACAATTCATCGGTAAAGGAACTTGGATGAGATAAGACATAGCGCGATACCACCTGCCAAACCACCTGCAGCAACATCAGCGACATCAGCAATATTAGCAGTCTTGAAATTATTTTGTCAATTATCTTTCTCATCCGGTATTTGTTGAATGGCCCGTATCCTGTTGACAAGATCCATGATGGATGAATCCCCCTTGTAATCATTATACACTTGCTGCGCTTTGGCGGCAAAAGGCGCCTTGTCGGGGTGAATGATGGTAACTCCCGCTTTTTTCACTTCTTCCAGGCTTTCCTGAACCGATTCGTCCCAGAGTTTCCGTTCATACACCGCCGATTCCTGTGCTGCCTGTTTCACCCACTTTTTTTCCTGGTCTGTCAGTTTATCCCATACGTGCGTGCTGATCAGCAGGACATCGGGAATGATAGTATGTTCGTTCAGAGAATAATATTTACAGACTTCATAGTGATGCGATAGGTAAAAGCTGGGCGGATTATTTTCCGCCCCGTCCACGACACCCTGTTGAAGGGCGGTGTACAATTCTCCCCAGGGGATCGGCGTAGGAGAACCGCCGAAAGCGCTGACCATATGCATGGCGGTAGGGCTGGGCTGGACTCTTATTTTTAGCCCTTTCAGGTCATCCGGCTTATAAATGGGTTTATCTTTTGTATAAAAGCTCCGGCTTCCGGCATCGTAAAAAGTAAGTCCCAGGAGCCAGTATTTTTTCCCTTCCTGCAGCAACTGCTCGCCGATGTCCCCATCGAGGACCTTAAAAGCTTCTTCTTTATTTTTAAACAGGTAAGGCAGTCCCAGCACCTGGTAATCGGGTGCGAAATTTTCCATGACGCTGGCCGAGACTTTCGTCATGGCCAGGCTGCCGATCTGTAATAATTCCAGGGTTTCCCTTTCCTGGCCCAGCTGACCCGAAGGATAAATTTCCAGCTTCAGACGCCCCCCGGATAATTCCTCCATCCGCTTTCCCATGTAGACCATGGCCCGGTGTACGGGATGGTTCACATCCAGACCGTGACCCAGCTTCAGCACCGTTACTTTACTTGTCCTTCCGCAGGCAACGGCAGAAAATAGAATGAAAATAAGAATCAGTTTTCGAAACATTGAAAGATGGAAAGGATCAGGATTATTTATTATACTTCGCGGCCCATTGAATGGATTGACGCATTAATTTTTCAATTTCGGAATAGTCGAATTCACCCTTGTTATTTTTTACCATCAGCCTGGATCCCATACCCAGACAGAACGCTCCGGCATCGAACCATTCTTTAATATTGTTCTCTTCCGGCGTTACGCCACCCGAAGGCATCAGGTGGCTCCAGGGCATCGGGCCTTTTACCGACCTGATGAAATCGGCGCCGCCCACGCTGCCTGCCGGGAAGATCTTAATGATCTCGGCGCCGAGTTCTTCGGCCTGTGATATTTCGGATACGGAGCCCGTGCCCGGTATCCAGGCCACCTTCCTGCGGTTACAGATTTTAGCCATTTCTTCGACCATTACCGGAGAAATAATAAAATTGGAGCCTAACTGGATATAGAGTGATGTGGTCGGACCGTCAACAATGGAACCGGCCCCCAGTACCAGGTCCGGGAATTCCTTTTCGCACGCCTTGTTTAGTTTTTGAAATATTTCATGGGCATAGTCGCCGCGGTTGGTAAATTCAAATACGCGCGTACCGCCGGCATAGCAGGCCTTCATCACCTTGTAACAGATCTCAACATCTTCGTGGTAGATCAAAGGAATAATTCCCGTTTCCCTGATCTGGTTGTAAACCTGCAGGCGTGTAAATCGTGCCATATCTTTAATTTAAAATTTCAATTTTCAACTTCCAATATCCAATATCCAATTTTCAAAGTTCAAATTTCAGGGAGAAGTCAGAAATAAGTGGCTTCTGGTTGGAATGAAATCTTCAGACTTCCGTTATCCGACAACATATTTCCAATCTCTCAATTCGACCCTCGATTCCTACTGCCTGCCGCTTATCGCAATCTATCTCTTTAAGGAAATTCTACCTGCTTCAATAGCAATATTTTTAACCATGGAGCCACGACTTATGCGGTTACGTGATCAACTCAACCTCCGTCGGGACCTTATCCCGATTCAAGCGGGATTTCGATCCATTCAACTACCGTTCAATTTCCAGGTATCTTATTTCACACAAAGTAGCAAAAGATGCAATGAAATAAATTATTAAATAATTCTTCTTAATCCATCCACAATCCAACTTTGAGCTTTCAGCTATTAACTATCCGCTAACGAATGACTCTTCCGGAGGCATCCCCCTCCATCAGTTTTTCCACTTCTTCCACAGAAACACAGTTAAAGTCTCCTTTTATCGTATGCTTCAGGCAGGAGGCCGCCACGGCAAAATTCAATGCTTTCTGATCGTCACTGTAAGTGAGCAAACCGTAGATCAGTCCGGCCATAAAGGCATCTCCGCCACCGACACGGTCCACAATATGGGTAATGTCGTAAACCGGCGCCGTAAGAAATTCCCTGCCGTTCCAGAGTGCGCCGGACCAGGTGTTATGGTTGGCGTTGACCGATCCGCGGATGGTAATGATCGCTTTTTTGCAATGGGGAAATTTTTTCATGAGGCCCTCGGCTACAGGACGAAAGGATTCCGCTTTAACCTGGCCCTTCACTACATCAATGGAGCTTCCTTTTATACCAAAAACCTTCTCGGCATCTTCTTCATTTCCCAGGATAATATCCGCATGCTTCACCATTTCTTCCATAACCTCGCCGGCTTTCTTACCGTATTTCCATAAATTCTTCCTGTAATTGAGATCGCAGGAAACGGTAAGATTTTTTTCTTTGGCTTTCAGGATGGCTTCCAGGCAACTGTCGGCAGCGCCCTGCGAAATGGCCGGCGTAATACCGGTCCAGTGAAACCAGCCGGCATCACTGAAAACAGTATCCCAGTCGACCATGCCGACATTGATCATTGCCATGGAAGAATTGGAGCGGTCATAGGTGACCTTACTGCCCCGGCTTACAGCGCCGGTTTCCAGGTAATATATGCCAATCCTGTCACCCCCTTTCAAAATATGGTTGGTGATCACATTGTATTTCCTTAAGGATCGGATGGCGGCATCGGCAATATCGTTTTCCGGAAGCCGCGTAATATATTCCGACCGCAGGCCGAAATTAGCCAGCGACACGGCCACATTTGCTTCACCGCCTCCGAAGGTGGCTTCAAGAATATCTGTCTGGTGAAAGCGCAGAAATCCCGGAGGCGCCAGCCTCAGCATGATTTCCCCGAAAGACACAATCTTTTTATTATTCATAAGTCGAAAAAATTGGAATTAAAAGCCGAAGTAATTTTTCGCATTAAAATAACAAATATCTTCGATCATTTGGCCATGAAGGGCCATATCATCGGGAAGAAGTCCTTTTTCAATGTCATTTCCGACCACGTTGCACAGTACGCGGCGGAAATATTCGTGGCGGGTATAGGAGAGGAAGCTCCTGGAATCGGTGATCATACCCACGAAACGGCGGAGTAATCCCAGGTTGGAAAGGGCATTCAGCTGCCATTCGATCCCTTCCTTCTGGTCGAGGAACCACCACCCCGAGCCGAACTGCATTTTGCCGGGAACACTGCCGTCATTGAAATTCCCGATCATGGTAGCCAGCAGGTAATTGTCGTTGGGATTAACATTATATAAAATGGTTCGCGCCAGCTTGTTTTTCGAATCCAGTCGGTCCAGGAACTTTGAAAGCGACCGGCTCTGTTCGAATCCGCCGATGGAATCGAAACCCGTATCCGGCCCGAGGGAATGGAACATTCTCGAATTATTATTGCGCAGGGCTCCCAGGTGAAACTGCTGGGCCCATCCGGCTTCATGATCAAGTTCAGCAAAGAATAGCAATAACGCAGATTTGAATTTCGACGATTCTTCCGGGTAAATATTTTTTCCTGAACGAAGTTTACTGAAAATATTTTCCGTTTCGCTGTCCGTATAATCTTCGGCATTAATAACTTCCAGGCCATGATCGGAAAGCCGGCAGCCCATAAAATGAAAAAATTCGTGTCTTTTCTTTAGCGCATCCTGTAGGGATTGAATGTTCACGATTTCCATTCCGGCGGATTCGCCAAGTTTGTCGATGTACTTATTCCAGGATGCGATATTTTCTACCTGCATGGATTTATCGGGACGGAAAGCCGGAAGCACTTTAACCTCGAATTTGTCTGCCTTGATTTTTTTATGGTGTTCGAGGGAATCGGCCGGGTCATCCGTGGTACAAATCACTTCAACCTTGAATCTTTTAAGAATATTTCTAACTGCAAATTCTTCGGTATTCAGCAAGGCCGTACAATCTTCATATATTTTTTTTGCCGTCGAAGGATCCAGAATCTTGTCAATGCCGAAAAACCGTTTCAGTTCCAGGTGAGTCCAGTGATACAGCGGGTTACGTAGCGTATAGGGGACGGTTTCCGCCCACTTCATGAATTTTTCGAAATCCGTGGCATCGCCGGTGATGTATTTTTCATCGACCCCGTTCCCCCGCATGGCCCGCCATTTATAATGGTCGCCCCGCAGCCAGATATCCGTAAGGTTGATAAATTTTTTATTCTCTGCGATAGCTTCAGGCGGCAGGTGGCAGTGGTAATCGATAATAGCTTTCGGAGAGGCATACCGGTGGTATAGTTCTTTGGCCTTTTCGGAATCCAATAAAAAATCGTCGTGGATAAATGTTTTCATGTCGGATCTATAAACAACGGTTGTATATGCCTTTTAAAAATATTTTCCGTTACCCTCCTGCCGGTCACATCCTCAAGCGAAGTAATTAATTTTTTATATTCATTAAAATTTTCACCGGCAATTTTATAAGCCAGGTGGATGAACTGCCGTAAACCGGGATTATAGTTGCTGCAATTCGCATCATGCTCGATCGCCTGTGTGAATTTTTCTGCTGTCCAGGAATTCACCTCCCCGGCAGAAGGTAAGGCCGATAAGTCAATATCGGTAACCATCAGGTAAGGTTTCAGCAATTCCTCCCTGCGGTCAAGCGCCTCGGCATATAAATGTTTGGCGAATTCAACTGCCGCACTGTTGCCGGAAAGCAGGCCGGTAAATTCTTCCAGCCATGTTGTGCCGGCTGTTTTAAGGTGAAGACCCTTCCCGTGTTTTCGTATTAATTTTCTCATGACCGGGTAAATTGAAAATTTATCACTTCCCGAGTGCACGCTGAGCCGGATATTTTCGCTGATCCCGAATTCCTGTTTTGCATATTCGATGACCATCAGGTCCTCTTCAAACTCCCTTGCAAAACTTTTGATGTCACCGGAATAATCAACGCCTTTGTGGAAGCTTCCTGTAAATCGTGGCGCGATGGTGCCGATCCGCCCGCCCGAATGGTTCAGTTCGCCGAGTATGAAAAAAAGCTCGGCAGGAGTCTGGGGCCGGTCGACTTCGTCCATGGACACTTCGGCAATAAAGAGGTCGTCTTTTTTATTATCCCGGATCTTCGCATATATTTTCCCTGCTTCATGCGTCGCAGAAAGAAATTTTACGGCTGTTTTTTCCAGGAATTGCCGGTTTATGGGTATGGGGTCGCTGATTCCAGGAATTTTCAGGTCCTTAAGATATTTTGAATTTCTTTCTACAAATTCATTTACCCTGTCTCGTCCGGGGTCAGTTCCGATCCGGTCGGCAACATCAATCGTAAAAAAATCGGATACTTCCAGGAAGGCGTCTACGGTACTCAGATTAATATGATCGGCGTCGACAAAATAGGGATGTTTCCAGTCCAGGCTCTTAACGGCCTGTTCGGCTTCCTTCCTTACATCGGAGGGCCTGGTTTTCACCAGGGTATGTTCGCGATACGATTTATTCCACACGGGGTGAATTATCACACCCTGCTGTTCGGCCATTTTGAAGGCCCTCAGCTGGGGAACACCCTGCAGGCCGAAACGGTCACCAATACCGAATGAATAATTTGTGTCTTCCATTAAAGTTTTCGTAATACTAAAATTACAAATCACAAAAATCAAATAACAAACCACGCCTTTTGCGTGATCAAGCCATAGGCATGATAAATTCCAATATCCAATAATCAATATTCAAAATCAGGAAACAACCGGTTAAAACGGGATTTCATTAATTTACGGAAGTTGGGTACTTGAAAATTGGGATTTGGGATTTTTTCAAAAGTGAACATTTTACCTGCATTTAATGTTACCCAATACAATTTAACCTCTTGTGGAAATTGGTCCATTAAAAGGATTGCATTTCACTCATCTTCTTATACAGGTTATCATACTGTATAAGTTCTTCATGTTTTCCTCTTTCAATGATTTCGCCGTTATTGATGACAGCGATCATGTCGGCATTCTGGATAGTACTTAACCGGTGGGCAATAACGATAGAGGTCCTGTTTTTCATCAGGTTGTAGATAGCCTCCTGTACGACGCTTTCGGATTCGGAATCCAGGGAGGAGGTGGCCTCGTCAAGGATCAGGATGGGCGGGTTCTTCAGCACGGCACGGGCAATGCTGATCCTTTGCCGCTGTCCTCCCGATAATTTCATGCCACGTTCGCCGATATTGGCCTGGTAGCCGTTTTCCATCTGCATGATGAATTCATGGGCGTTGGCGATCTTCGCCGCCCGTATCACATCTTCTTCCTTCACCTGGGTCAGGCCGAAGGCAATGTTATTAAAAATGGTATCGTTGAATAAAATGGATTCCTGGGTAACAATGCCCATGAGCTGGCGCACCGATTCAATATTGTAATTTTTTATAGAGATGCCGTCCAGCAATATCTCGCCCTCATTGATATCATAGAATCGTGGAATAAGATCGACCAGGGTAGATTTCCCACCCCCCGAAGGCCCGACGAGGGCGACTGTTTTTCCAATTGGAATTTTAAGATTGATATGTTTTAATACAGGAACATTGCCGTAGGAAAAACTTACATTATTAAATTCTATGGAGGATTTGAATTCACGGGCCACCACCGCGCCCGGCATTTCCTTGATAACTGTTTCCGTATCCAGTATCCTGAAGATCCGCTCCCCGGAGGCCAGTCCGCGCTGGATATTCGTTACCGCCTTGGAGATGGCTTTTGCAGGATTGAGGATCTGCGCGAAAATGATGATATAGGTGATGAAGGCCGAAGCATCCATGCTGGATTTATTGTTCAACACCAGGTTGCCCCCGTAAAGCAGGATGCCGCCCACAAATAAAACACCCAGGAATTCGGAGATCGGCGAGGCCATCTCCCTCTTTCGGACCATGGACATATAAATCGAGGAATACCTTTTAGTTTCTTTTCTGAAACGGTTATTGATAAAGTTCACCGCGTTGAAAGCCTTGATGATCCGTAGCCCGGAGATCAGCTCATCGGTAAAATTTACGATCCTGCCCAGCGATTCCTGGCTTTCCCTGGCGGGCTTTCGCAGTCTTTTGGCAATGGCGGCAATGATACCCCCGCTCAACGGCAGCAGGATCAGGGTAAAGATGGTCAGGCTCACGGACCTGGAAAACAAATACACAAAGGATAAAATAATCGTCAGCGGATCCTTAAATATGGATTCCAGCAGGTTGGTGATGGAGTTTTCAATTTCCTGGATATCATTGGTGATCCTCGACATGATGTCCCCTTTTCTTTCATTCGAGAAAAATCCGAGATGGAGCCTGCTGATCTTATCAAAGATCGTGTTTCGAAGGTTTTTTACCGTATTCGCCCTGACGCTCGCCATGATAATCTGGGAAACGTAACGGAATAAATTCGCCAGGAAATTGGCGCTGATGATCACACAACATACAAAGATCAGGGAGCCCATTTTTCCCAGGGCATGACTGGCCTGGATCCAGTAGTAATAAAACAGGTGCGTAAAATACCCCACTGAAAGTTCCCAAACCGGCCGGGCGGAATAGAGGGCCAGGTTGGCAGCATCCATCTGGTTGAAGATCACATCAAACAAGGGTTTCAAAAGGGCAAGATTGATCAAGCCGAAAGCGACTCCAAAGAAGGTATAAATCGCATACTGGGGAATCAATACCCCGAATGGCCTGGCAAATCCTAAAATCCTTGAAAGTGTTTTCATGGAAGGAGATGGAAAAATAAATGGGATGAAATCATAATTCCGTTTTAATTCGCATTTTCCTTGATAATCCCGTAAGGGGTTCGGTAATACCCCTTTGACTTTGTATCTTCAAATATAGCCATGTTGTTATTTTCCCGGCTAAGTTTCGGGTGATATAAATGATATTGAATAGCTAAGTTACGCACACTTTTGATTGTGATCCCCGCTAGTCCTGCGCGCCACTCGAGTTCCGTATCTTCCCCCACAGTGGGTGCCAGATAGCGTTCATCGAAACCGTTAAGCGCTTCAATGTCCTCCCGGTAGACCGAGAAATTGCATCCCGATAAACCGAAATTTTTACGGCTTAAATAAGAGGTAAGCCAGGGCATGTATAATCCCTTTTCGGCATGGGACATTTTTTTCTTTAACCCTTCCATCAACCATTTCAGTGTGTGCTTTTCCAGGTAGCCACTTCGTACCTTATCAGGGGTCAGGTTTTCTGTTATTTCCTCGGATAAATTCACACGCCTGCCGGATAAAATTTTTTTCCTTTCCCTGTTGCGTACGTGTTCTTTAATAAAATGTTTATGGGGAATGCAGTCCGCATCGATAAAAATAAGGTAATCGCTTCCGGATTGGGTGATGGCTTTGTTAAGCATAATATTTTTTCTCCAACCCTGGTCTTCCTGCCAGAGATGCTCAACGGGAAAAGGATAATTTCCCGAGAGGGTGGAAATTTCTTTCGTAACTTCTTCCCCGGAACCGTCATCGGCGATGATAATTTTGAAATCATGCGTCGATTGACGCGTAAATCCTGCCAGCACCAGTTTCAGGAACCTGATATTATTATAAAATGCAACGATCACGGCAGGATGGTTTTTCATCGGAGAACCTCCTGATAAATTTTCAAAACTTTTCCTGCCATGATTTCCATAGTATATTCTTCCTGTAATAAACGGGAGGCATTGGTAACCAGTTTTTCCCTTAAATCGGGTTCTGAAATAAGCCTCAATAAATGCTCGCCCAGGGTTTTGAAATCACCGGGGTTGGCGAGCAATCCGGTTTGCCCGTGAATTACCATTTCAGGAATTCCTCCGGCCCGGGTGGCCACTACCGGGACGCCGGCAGCAAAGGCGTCAAGAATGCTGGTACCCAGTCCTTCGGTAACGGAAGTCATAAGGAAAATATCCATTGCCGGAAGAAGCTGTGAAATGTCATTCCTGAATCCGGTCATGATAATACATTCTTCCAGGTGCTTCGACCGGATATAACGCCGGATATTATGTTCTTCAGGGCCTTCCCCGATAATGCCGAACTTTGCCCGGAGGCCGTTGTTAACAGCCCACTCACAGGTCTTGACAAAAGTATAATAATCTTTATGGGCGGCCAGGGCCGAGGTGTTGCCGATTAAAATTTCTCCCGGCGACGCATGCATTAATTCACGTAATATTTTTTTATCGTGCCCGGGATTAAACCGGGAGGTATCAATGCCACTGTGAATGGTAACACATTTTGCCTGCTGACTGAGAACAGGAGTTACGACCTCCCGGATCTTATCGGAGACGGTGATGATCCTTTTGATTCGCGGGTGGTTGTATTTCCACCTCGATAAAAAGTTCCTTCCGATCCGGTTATCCACGCGCCGGGTCAGGATTAATTTTGAATGATGACCGAATAAGGTGGAGATGACGCCAACGGTGTGGGATTTGGAAGTATGCAGGTGCAGGATATCGATGTTATTTTCCCTGCATAATTTTGCCACCCTTGCGGCGGTGACCAGATTTAACGACGACGAAAATCCGGAAGTAAAATATTTCCATTTATTCTTCACGCATAATTCCTCAAACCGCGAATTCTTTTCGCATCCGACCCGGTTATCAATGCCCAGCCGGTTCAATTCATTGACCAGGTAAGCGATCTGTTGTTCACCGCCCCGCCAGCCCTTTTCAGAACTCAGGTGAAGAACGCGCATTGGTTTTCCAGCTGTTTCCCTTAAAGGTCCTGTGCTTTCCCTGACCTGGTCCATAAGTTTATATTCAGAGATCAGCTCCCTGTATACATCGTTGTAGGAA
This sequence comes from uncultured Roseivirgaceae bacterium, assembly GCA_964395765.1. Taxonomy (GTDB): domain Bacteria; phylum Bacteroidota; class Bacteroidia; order Cytophagales; family Cyclobacteriaceae; genus DATDPY01. The sequence goes on from CAYNCU010000030.1 coordinate 11,128, forward strand.
TGAATGCTCTTACGCCAGGAATAATTCAGGGAGTATTGTTTCAGCTTAGTGGATAATGCTTCCTTGTTATTTTCAAATTGTTTGAATTTTTCTTCAAATAAATCCTTCATCTCATTAGGTTCGAAGGAATCCCAGTAAAAGGCAAGATCGCCTCCGATTTCAGGCAGGCTTGAATACCGTGAAAGGAAAACCGGTTTACCGAAACGCATGGCTTCTATGACCGGCAGACCGAATCCTTCATTCAGGGATGGGAAAAGGAAAGCCTCACAGTTTCTGAAAAGCCAGATTTTATCCTCCTGGGAAATGATCCCGGGCATAAATATCCTTGCCGAAAGTTTTTTCCTGTGGATATTCCTTTCCAGTTTCCTCGCGTAGGAAAATGATTTGTCACCCGCAATCACCAGGTTGTAATCTTTCTGTTTCTCCATGAAATCGATAAGCACATGAAAATTCTTTTTCTCCAGGATCATGCCCAGTGAAAAAAGGAATTTCCCTTCCGGCAGAAAATCCGGCCTTGGCACCTTTTTTTCCGTATCGATTTCAACACCGTTGTGAATGACCCTTGTCGGTTTGTCACCGAGATGCAGGTACTTCTTGACTTCCGATTCAGTAAAGTTGGAAATGAATGTCACATAGGATGCCCTGTCGATTTTTCTTTGAAGATTTGCCAGCCTCATTTTAACCCGGAAAGAACTTTTTTCCCTCAGGAAATTCAGGTCATGAATGGTCAGGATATATCGCGTTTTAAGGTTTCCCGGGAAATAGGCGGAATCCTGGTGGATCGCATGCCATAGATCGTAATCAGGACACATGGCCGGAAGGTATCTTCTCTTCATGCTCAGCATCTCATACCGCACACTGGCGCCGAAGGCATTGTAATAAGAAACCGGCGTAAGGAAATTCCATTGCATTGCTTCTTCCTTCACCCCGACCAGGTTTTTACCGAAATAGTAGGAAAATTGACCCAGGCCGGAATAAAAAGTTTTTAATTTCCCCAGATCAACCAGTATTTGTGCCGGCATTGCAATATTTTTAATTAAAATTTGAATTCTTGATGCCCGCAAGCACCGGAATAGAATTTATTAAATTTGCCTGATGCATATAAGAACTGCAAATTTTAATCCTTTATTTATTTTTAATGCGATCCTCTGAATTTAATATGGATGAAATTTAAAGTTTGTTTTATATTCCTGTTATCCCTTTGTGCGTTTCAGGTTTTCGCCCAGATTGATTCGGTGGAGGTGCATATTAAAGGAAGCGGAGTGGCCGGGACGCAGGGATTTGGACCCCATTGGCTGGTAAGTAACCGTTTCGGGATTTACAGCGATAGCAGTAATGATGTGCTTCTCATGCCTGGTTTTACACTCCCGGTTCAGTTTGGGAAAAAACTGAAAATAAATTTAGGTTTTGACGCCGTGTTGAAACCCAGAATTAAATCGAGTTTTATTTACCAGGGATATGCCAATGTAAATTACGGCAAGTTGAAATTGATGATGGGCCGGCAGAACTATACCCTGGGACAATTCAATGATGATGTCTCAAGCGGATCGTTTATTGTCAGTAATAATGCGTTACCGATCCCGGGAATCGGGCTTGGATTTTATGATTATGTAGATGTTCCGTTAACAAAGGGTTACCTGCAGGTGAAAGGAGGGGTCAACCAGGGCTGGCTCGAAAATAACCGGCTCGATCATAGCCCGTATAACAAACCGCTTCTTCATGAGAAATTTGCCTATATACGCACGGGAAAATTACCTGTCAACCTGTTCCTGGGCTTGGTGCATTTCGCTCTTTACGGAGGGGTTGATAAAAACGGGAATAAGGTTCCTGTTCATTTCCTTGACGTTGTCCTTGCAAAACATGTTTCTTCAGGGGGTGAGATCAATGCTTATGGAGAACACCTGGGTATAGTGGATCTGGGTTTGTCAGCCCGGTACAAGGATTATGATATTACTTATTATTATCAGTTACCGATTACCGACAGGACGGGCATCGAAAAGAATTTCAGCCGGAACCAGGATTTTTTTACAGGTATCCTGGTACAAACCAAAGAACATAAACTTTTAACTGCTTTTACCTATGAATTCAATCATACCACCCAACAGGGTGGTTTGGGGATTCCTGATCCTGTCGTGAACGGTACGATCCGGGAACCGTGGCGGGCTTCAGACCGGCAATACCTGAAAGATTATTACACCGCCCTCGGTTACCCGGTTAGCAATCTTAATACACAGGCGGAATGGCAGTCATTTTTAGAGGCTTATACCAATTACGGTTATCCTTTTGGCGGAAGGGTGGATTATTATAATAACTATCAGTATAAAGATGTGTATTATGATAAAATTATCGGCACCTCGCTTTTCATCACCAAGCCTCAACTCAAAAGAATGACTGGTGTACAAGACCCGGGCGACTATATAGTCGATAACCGTGTTATCATTCACCACCTGGGCGTGGAAGGCTATTTCTCCGGGAATTTCAGCTACCGCCTCTTATTGACTTATACCCGCAATTTCGGAGAATGGCAGGAATACGGAGGCCGTTATAAATGGGAAGGAATTGCCGTTGATCCGGATTTTTACTGGTATTGGAAAGGCGCAAGGATACAATGGTATTCTTTATATGAAATGAGTTACCGGAATAAGAATATTAAAAATTTTACTTTTCACCTGGGTGGCGGCTATGACTTCGGGGACATTTACCATAACTTCGGAATCACAGCCGGCGTCGATTATAGTTGCCGCCTGAAGCTATAAATTTCATTTATTCTCCTGCCTGTATCGCAGGCTCTGTTTCAGGGATGGGTTCAAAAGTATCACGAAGGCCAGCCTTGCATAATCCCTGTGTATATAAAATTTCCGCAGGCTTCTGAAAAATTGGGTAATTCTCCATATCCATGCCGCCGGCTTGCCAAAATGCTTGAGATAAAGATGATGCTGTGAAAGGTAAAACTCTTTAAGGTAATCGTAATTCATCGGCTTTCCGCTAGAAGAACTCTTACCTTCATAATGAATAAAATGTGCTTCCGGAACCAGGTATAGGGAATATCCTGATTTCTTCATCCGGATGGCCAGATCTTCTTCTTCACAATACAGGAAAAAAGCCGGATCAAATCCACCGGTTTTTTCAAGTGCACTTACCCTGACAAAAAGGGAACTTCCGTTAAGAACCGGAACCCGGATCGGGGAAGTATAGCGTCTGTTTTTATTCGGGTAATTTTTTTTATCGATGAACCGCAACAGGGAGGATCCCAGGAGTTTCAGTTTTAAATCAGGGATATAATTGAAATTGATTCCCCGCTCCCCGTTATCGTGAAAGAGCTGGCCTGAACAGATTCCCGCGTCCGGATTCCCTGCCATGAAATCATATAGGATCTTCAGGTTATCATTCAGCAGGACCGTGTCATTATTTAAAAAAAAATAATATTCCGGTGAACAGAAATTGATACCGGTCATATTTCCGGTACCAAAACCGGCATTCACTGAATTCCGGTGGATGATTATGTTTTGCTGTTTGCGGAGGCTGTTTAATTTTTCAAATTCATCCTTGCTTGAATTATTATCCACAATCACTATCTTAAAGGTCAGATCCGAATGGGATTGATCAATAATGGATTCCACGCAAGAAAGGGTAAAATCGCTTGTGTTGTAATTGATAAGGATGATACCGATGTTTTCCAAAATAAGTAAAATTAATGTACCGGTTGATCCGTCTGGGACTTTTGTTTTCCGGAATACGGAGTGAAATTTAAATGCAATGACTGAAAATGTCTAATGATTCGAAAAATAGTGTCGTATTTATATGCCATGAAAGCTCACGGACAGGAGCGCCGATTTTACTGCTTCACCTCCTTCAATGGTTAAAGAACAATACGGATCTCGTTTTCCAGGTCCTGATTGTTAAAGGCGGAGAGCTGGATATTGAATTCCGGAAAATTGCTCCCACGCTGGTGCTCAATCCCCGGCGAATTGAAAATCCGTTAAGGCGCTTTTCGGGGAAGATCTTGAATGGGATGAAGTGGAAAAAAAAGATCAGGCAATTTATCCCTTCCCGGCCGGCATTGATTTATAGTAATACTTTTGCCAACGGAAAGACGGCAGCCTACCTGAAGAAGCTTTGGAAAACAAGTTCAGTGACTCACGTACATGAACTGGAAGGTGTTATTTCCTCGCTTGGCGTGGAAAACACCAGTCTTGTAACGGAAAATACCGATTTTTATCTTGCCGCATCCGGGGCAGTAAAAAATAACCTGGTTCATAATTTAAATATTCCCGGGAATAAGGTGGAGGTAATTTATGAATTCCTGACCCCTGTCACGAATCATAGTGAAATTCATCCCGGCTTAAGTGAGGTCATCAGGAGAAACGGTAAAAAATTTATAGTCGGATCCGTGGGATTTGTGGATTACAGGAAGGGATTTGATCTATTTCTTGAAACGGCAAAATCGATCCGGGAAAAAAACCGGATTGATGGGATCCTTTTTGTTTGGGTGGGGGATTTCGGAAAAGGCAAAAAAGAAACCGTTGATAAATTCATAGAATCCAACGCGCTACAGGAGGATGTTTACTTTACCGGGGAAATAAAAAACCCATGGTCTTATTATAATTTATTTGACCTTTTTTTTCTGGCTTCGAGGGAAGACCCCTTCCCACTGGTCATGCTGGAAAGCGCGTGGTTCGGCAAACCGGTTTTGTGTTTCGACCATTGCGGGGGAGCAGGGGAATTTATCGATGAAAATTGCGGGATAATTTTGGAGGAAACAGACCCGGGAAAAGCCGCCTTGGAAATAATCAATGGAATGGAAAATAAAGAAAGGCTCAGGGTCTTCGGCGAAAATGCCAGGAATAAGGTGAAAGAAAAATTCCTGGTGGATCATATTGCGCCGCAAATTTATAATAAAATTAAAAGTATGTCCGGCGTACGTTAAGGGACTATTTACCCATGAATATAAGCGGATTTTCATTTGTCAGGAATGCCACAAAATTGTATTACCCTATCCGGCAATCCATCTTATCAGTATTGCCCCTGGTTGGCGAATTTGTGGTGGCGGTAGGAAAAGGTGATGCGGAGGACAGGACAAGAAAAGAAATAGAAAGTATCGGCTCACCGAAAATAAAGATCATCGACACCGAATGGGACCTGGAGAAATATCCGCATGGAACGGAATATGCCCACCAGACCGATATTGCCCGGGCACAATGCTCCGGCGACTGGTTATTTTATCTTCAGGGTGATGAGGTATTGCATGAAAAATACATTGAAGAAATAAAAAATGCATGTCAAACGTACCTGGAAAATGAAGAGGTAGAGGCTTTCCTTTTTCAATTCCTCCATTTCTGGGGTGATTATTCCCATTATCACAATTCCCACGGCTGGTACCCTTATGAGATCAGGATCATCCGTAACGATCCCGGTATTCATTCATGGAATGATGCGCAGTCTTTCAGACGTTTTCAACACGTTGATATTCCCGACTACCGGAGCAGGGAAGGCACCCGGAAATTGAAGGTGGTAAAACTGAATGCAGCAATTTATCATTACGGCTGGGTCCGGCCGCCGGATCTTATGCAGGATAAAAGAAAAGAATTTGCGAAAGCTTACCGCGGGCAGGAGGCTTCCGAAATAGAACATAAAAATGACACGTATTATTTTGATTACGGCCCGCTTTCAGGATTGGAAAAATTCAATGCCTCTCACCCGGCCGTGATGGGCGAATGGATTGCAAAATTTAACTGGAAGGATAAACTCCAGTATGCCGGTCCGGTGAATAAGGATCGTCCAAAACATAAACATGAAAAATTCAAATACCGTTTGCTCACTTTCCTCGAACAGAAAATTTTACGGGGAAGAAGTATCGGGGGTTTTAAAAATTATAAGATCATCAGGCCGTAACAGGTTCGGTGGCTGTAGGTTTTTTTTGTTTCCACCGGTTATGCGACCACAGCCAGTCCGATGGCCGCTGCCGGATCGTTGCTTCAAGAATAGATCCGAACTGATCGGTGATTGATATTTCCTTACCTTCTTCAGGGTCCCTGATGATATCGTGAAATTCAATTTCATAATGCCCTCTCCCGGTCCTCGACATCGTGCCGTAAAATACGGGGAGGTTAAGGATTTTTGAAATTCGTTCAGGACCATTGATAAACGGCGTTTCCTGGTTCAGGAATTTAATCCATTTGAGACTTCTTTCCCCTTTCGGGGCCTGGTCGGCGACCATGGCGATAACCCGCGTGCGGTTCCCCCGTTTGTTCTCCTCGCTTAGGATGTATTTTTTTTCAATCATATAGGCCCCGAACCTGGAACGGATCTTTAGCATCAGCTTTTCAAAAAACCGGCTCTTGACTCTAAGGTATACAGCATCGGGAGGAGTGGTGAATTGAATGCAGCAAGTGGCCAGCATCCATTCCCAGTTACAGTAATGGGAAGTAAGGGCAAGCAGACTCTGGCCCTTTTGCAGCCGGTCATTCACCAGTTCCAGGTTTTTAATGTGCGTCCTTTTCACCAGTTCTTCTTTTGAAATGGAAAGAAGCTTTATGGTTTCAAGGAAAACATCGGCGAAATTCCTGTAAAAAGCCCAGGTGGTTTTTTTTAATTCCTTATCCGTCATCCCGGGGAAAGAAAGAACAAGATTTTTCCGGATTATTTTCCGCCGGTAACCGAAAACCGGACCGATGAGAAAGGCTATAAAATCAGCCAGCGGGTATAAAACCCGGAAGGGAATTTTCGATAGGATATAAAAAAAAACATCAATTTAAGGATACAGGGTAAAATTATATAACAATGGCGCCAAACCCAACTGTAAGAGGAAAGAAATAGAAGCCGTCAGGCAGGGCCTGAAATGCCTTATGAGTTTAGAAAAATCAAATATTTAACTAAATTTGATTATGAATAAAGAGGGCCAGCCATATCATTATACTACGAAAGAAAAAGACAAGATCTTTGAAGCAGAATTTTTACCCCATATTCATTCCATTTATAATTTCGCCTACCGGATAACCTTTAATGAAGATGATGCTAAAGACCTTGTGCAGGAAACCTACATGAAGGCCTTTCGGTTCATTGATTCTTTCCGGCAGGGAACTAATGCCAAAGCATGGTTGTTTAGAATTTTGAAGAACAATTTCATTAATGAGTTCAGGAAAAGATCCAAGGAACCGCCCAAGGTCGACTACGAAGAAGTGGAAGCCTATTATAATTCCGAGGATTTGCAACACCCGGCTCAATCGGGCCTGAGGGTGGAAATGGTCCGCGACATGATGGGGGACGAAGTATCCAAGGCATTGAATTCACTTGAAATTGATTTTCGGACGGTAATTATTTTATGCGATCTGGAAGGATTTACTTACGAGGAGATGGCAAAGATCCTGGACATACCCATCGGAACGGTCCGGTCGAGATTACACAGGGCCAGAAATTATTTAAAGGAAAAGCTGAAAATTTATGCAGCCTATATGGGCTATAAATAATTTATTAAAAGAAAAGGAATGATATGAAAATTGAACCGTGTACTGATAAAGATCGATGCAATGAAGTGCTGCAATTGGTAATTGACGGAGAAGCAAGCCACGAAGAAGAAGATTATTTTTATAATCATATCCTTCAATGCCTCGATTGTTCCCATTATTACCTCCTTGAACAAACCATCCGTGAAAAGCTGCGGGATAATGTAAATAAAAAAGAAGCCCCTGAGGATTTTATCCGGCAGTTGCGGATGAAGATTAAGGATTTGCATAAATAACCGGGAAGCTTCCTTGCACAAAGCTGTTATCATATCCGCCCCCTCCGGCGCCGGGAAAACATCCATAGTGAAATGCCTGCTTGAAAAAGAACAAAGACTGGCATTTTCCGTCTCCGCTACCTCACGATCGAAAAGAAATAATGAAACGGAAGGCCAGGATTATTATTTTATGACACCCTCCGAATTTCTCCGGCAGACCCGCGTAGATGAATTTATAGAATGGGAGCAGGTGTACGAGGGAGTTTACTACGGTACGCTTAAGCGGGAGGTCGAAAGAATCTGGAAGGATAATAAAGTGGTGATTTTCGACGTGGATGTGAAAGGCGGGATTAATTTGAAAAAGTATTTTAAGCAGGATGCACTTTCTATTTTTATTAAGGTGCAGGATATTAAGGTCCTTGAAAAAAGATTGAGAGCCCGGGGAACAGAATCCGAAGCCACGTTGAAAACCAGGATTGAAAAAGCGACGTCGGAAATGACCTATGAAAAAGAATTTGATATATCCGTCATTAATGATGATCTTGAACTTGCCTGTGACCGGGTGTTAAATACGGTCAGGAAATTTCTGGATCAGTAACGGCATGGCTGAATCTGCTATCGGTTTGTTTTTCGGTTCTTTTAACCCGATCCATATCGGCCACCTCCTCATTGCCAATGCCGCACTGGATGACGTCAAACTGAAAGAGATCTGGTTCGTGGTATCCCCGCAAAATCCCCACAAGCGCGACAGTAAATCACTGGCCCACGAATTCGACAGGCTGGACATGGTGGAAAAGGCGATCAATGATGATTACAGATTCCGCGCCAGTGATATAGAATTTCACATGCCCAAACCCAATTATACCGTTCACACACTGGCTTATTTGCAGGAAAAACATCCCGGGAAAAAATTTCTCCTGATCATCGGGGAAGATAACCTGGTCTCTTTTAAGAAATGGAAAAATTACCAGGTCATTCTTGATCATTACGGCCTGCTCGTCTATCCGCGCTCCGGTTCAAAACCCAGCGACCTGACAAACCACAGGAATGTTAAAATGATTGATGCCCCGTTGCTGGATATTTCGGCTTCCTATATCCGTAAATGCATAAAAAAAGGAAAGTCCGTTAAGTATCTCCTGCCCGAAAATGTAATCCGGTTCATCGACAGCCACGGCCTCTACCGGTAGGTAGGCTTTGTAATTTGAAAATTATATATCGATTATAGAGTGTTCATTGTTTATGAACATGTACTCCTGAATTGAAGTTATTTCCGATCTCCGGCAAATTATGGAATAATCTTTCCTCTGGCTCACAAACCGCAATGACTCAACCTCGTTTATGGCAGCAAAGGGAGGCTGAATTGAATTTTTCGAACTTCGGCGGAGATTCCTTTAATATTTTACTGATCAATGGGAGATTTATAAACGTTAACCAATTACCCTATAAACCCAGCCATTAGTTCTCATTCCTATTCGGCATCAAAAAATCAAAAAATCAGCCGATCACTAAACCGTTAGTATATCCTTCTCCTTCTTCTCCAGCAGTTCATCCACTTTTTTTATGTAGTCGTCAGTCATCTTCTGTACTTCCAGTTCGGCTTTTTTTACGGCATCTTCAGAAATGTGTTCTTTGATCAGTTTCTTCAGGTGTTCATTGGTATCTTTTCTGATATTCCTGATGCTTACCCTTCCGATCTCGGCTTCATGTTTTGCCTGTTTTACCAGCTGCACCCTTCTTTCTTCGGACAATGGCGGTACGTTAAGTCGTATAACCTCGCCATCGCTTTGAGGCATTAACCCGAGATCGCTGGTCTTGATGCATTTTTCTATTTCCGGGATCAGGGTTTTATCCCAGGGCTTAATGGTGATGGACCGGGCATCCGGCGTGTTGATGGAAGACGCCTGGTTTAACGGCGTGGGGGTCCCGTAATAATCCACCATTAAGCCGTCCAGCATGCCGGGGCTTGCTTTCCCGGCGCGGATTTTCCCGAAAGCAAAATGAACGTGCTGAATGGCTTTTTCCATTAATTCCTTAGCGTGGTCCAGATTTGAGTTTACATCATCCATGACAATAAAAATTGAAATTATTAATTTACCAGTGTTCCGACTTCTTCACCCATCATTATCTTATACAGGTTATCGGGTTTGTTCATATCGAAAATGATAATCGGCAGGTTGTTTTCCTGGCAAAGGGTAAAGGCGGTCATGTCCATAATTTCATATCCGTTCTTGAAAACTTCCCGGAAAGATATTTTGCGGATCTTTTTAGCCGTCGGGTCCTTTTCGGGATCGGCCGAATAAAGCCCGTCAACCCGAGTGCCCTTCAGGACAACATCCGCTTCAATTTCAACGGCACGCAGACTGGCCGTTGTATCTGTAGTAAAATACGGGCTTCCCATACCGGCGCCGAAAATTACAATCCGCCCTTTTTCAAGATGGCGGATGGCCCTGCGGCGAATAAACATTTCACATACCTGCTCTATTTTCAAACCGGACATTAAACGGGTATACATACCTGCTTTTTCCATCGCGCTTTGCAGGGCCACCCCGTTCATCACGGTTGCCAGCATCCCCATATAATCGCCTTGTACTCTTTCCACCCCGATTTTTTCCGCATCCGATCCCCTGAATATATTTCCTCCCCCTATCACAATGGCGATCTCAATATTCAGGTCTTTTATCTTTTTAATTTCCCTGGAATAATGTTCCAGCCGCAGGGGATCTATACCGTATTTCTTTTCACCCATGAGGGCTTCACCACTTAGTTTCAGGAGGATTCTTTTAAATTTCATTAAATTTTATCTTCGTTTCACAAATATAACAGGACGGCCCGTATAACAAAATACAGCCTTTTATTTAAATCCCAAATCACCAATTAATAACCCAATATCAATATTCAATACCCGAAACATGATTTTGAAAAATTGCCTGTTTGTTTAATTGATTATTGGACATTGGAATTTAATTATTATTTGATTATTGTTATTTGTGATTATTAATTATAGATCCCGGCCTTTAAAATAAATTTATCTCCTGCACCTCCAATAAGTGACTTTCCCAGTTTAGTTATATTTTTGCCCAAACCGAAAATACATGAAGCTTTCCCGCTCCTTTCAGCTCATCATAGCATTCTTTATTCTCCTGAGCCTGGGTTGTTCTCCCCAGAAGAATGTTTCATCATCCGTTCAACCTGCTGCCGTTACGGTAAAAGATACTACCCGACTTGATACAGGGAATCAAATAATCGAACGACCGGTATACCGGGCCTCCCGCACGATACTGAACGACCTTGTTCATACCAAACTCGAAATTACTCCGGACTGGAAAGACCGCTGGGTGAACGGCATCGCTACTCTTACCCTCAGCCCTCATTTTTACCCACAGGATGAATTGATCCTCGATGCAAAAAGTTTTGATATTCATTCGGTGAAATTATTGAAAGGAAAAGAGGAAAAGGATTTGACATTTGATTACGACGGCAACCACCTCGACATTCATCTCGATACGGTCTATACACGGGACCAGCAGTACCAGGTAAAAATCGATTATACCGCCAGGCCTCTCGATAGGCAGATTCATGAAAGTGAAGCGATTGAATCGGACCAGGGATTTTATTTTATTAATCCCGACGGAAAGGACCCCGATCAACCAAGGGAGATATGGACTCAGGGAGAAACCGAGTCCAATTCCTGCTGGTTCCCCACCATTGATGCGCCGGATATCCGGTGCACGGAAGAAATGTATGTTACGATTGATGATAAGTACGTAACGCTTTCCAACGGACTGCTGGTTTATTCCAAAAATAATGGTGATGGCACCCGGACCGATTATTGGAAACTTGATATGCCTATTGCTCCTTATCTGTTCGTGCTGGTGGCCGGTGATTTTTCAATCATAAAAGATCAATGGAAAGATGTACCCCTTTATTATTATGTAGAACCGGCCTTCGCTCCTTACGCGAAGGAAATTTTCGGGCGAACCCCGGAAATGATTTCATTCTTTTCCGATATTCTGAATTATAAGTTTCCATGGCCGAAATATGCTCAGGTGATCGTCCGGGATTTTGTGACGGGCGCAATGGAAGATGCAACGGCCTCCGTTTTTTACGAAGACTTGCTGAAAAACGGACATGAGCTGGTCGATGAAAATGATGATAATACGATTGCGCACGAATTATTCCATCACTGGTTCGGCGACCTTGTCACCTGTGAATCCTGGGCTAACCTGCCTTTGAACGAATCCTTTGCAAATTATGCTGAATACCTATGGAATGAACATAAATACGGAGCCTATGAGGCGGACTTTCATGCGCTGGATGAAAGAGATCAGTATTTCGCTGAAGCACAGGATAAACAAGTCGATTTGATCCGGTATAATTATAAAAATGCCGACGATATGTTCGACAGCCATTCCTATTCCAAGGGTGGACTGATTCTTCATATGCTGAGAAAATATGTCGGTGATGATGCCTTTTTTACCGCCTTGCATGATTATCTGGAAGAATATAAATTTTCATCCGTAGAAATCCATAATCTAAGGCTGGTATTTGAAAAAGTAACCGGGGAAGACCTCAACTGGTTCTTCAACGAATGGTTTCTTGCTTCGGGCTACCCCGACCTTAAAGTAAGGGATAACTATGACAGCGGGTTTGTAACCGTTACGGTGCAACAATTGCAGGATCTTCAGACTACCCCGCTTTATAAATTGCCCTTATATATCGATGTCTGGTCGGCCGGGAAAAAATATCGCTTTCATGTGGTCGTTGATAAGAGTTACCAGCAATTTCAATTCAAGGTTCCGGCGGAACCCGACCTTGTTTTATTCGACGGGGAACAGCAATTACTTGCGAAGATCGATCATCCTCTGAGCATCAGTCAATATATCTATCAATATTATCACACCGATAAATTTTACCCGAGATACCAGTCGTTGGATACCTTAAGTACCCTGTTAAATGACAATAAGGCAAGGCAGGTGGTCTTTGATGCGCTTTCCGATCACTTCTGGTATTTCAGGCAAATGGCCGTGGATGCTTTTGAAAACTATGCCGGCAATGACAGCGCCCGTGTTATGAATAAGGCCAATGATCTTGCGCTCCATGACCCGGATTCTAAAGTCAGAGCCGATGCCCTCAATACTTTGTATTCAATCGGTGGCGGTCAATTTGAAAATACCTACAAACAAGAGCTCAACGATACATCCTATGCCGTTACCGGGTCCGCCCTGTATATTGAACTGCAAACCGATCCCGGTAACGCCCCGGGACTTGTGAAGAGGTTCGAGACCAACAACAGTCTATACATCGCGATCCCGTTGGCCAGTTATTTCATCGATGCCGGCAGTCCGAACCGGTATGAATGGTTCGTGCAGAGGATCCACCATATGCGCTGGGAAGGATTATACTATATGCTTCAGTATTTCGGGCAATACCTGATGAAATCGCCCGAAATGGAACAACGCAGGGGTATTGCCGTGCTCGAGAAATTTGCCCGGTACCATAATTCCGAATATGTAAGGATGGCTGCTTATCAGGCCCTGGGTTTACTGACCGACCTGAGTGGGGTAAAAGCGCTCCGGGAAGATATCCGTAAGAATGAAAAAAATGATTACTTAAAAAGACTTTATCAGAATTATCCAAACTAAATTTGGAGTTAGGCAAATGCCGGTTTTCGTAAGCGGATTTGAGTATAAAAATCAGTAAATCCTCCTTTCCAATTAAAATGAAGCAAAAATTTGATTAAAATAAAAATGGTGATAATTTTGCAATCCCTTTGAAAAGGGCAGAGTTTTTTCATTTAATTAAGGATTCAGGGGGGATACCAAAGTGGCCAACTGGGACGGACTGTAAATCCGTTGACGGAAGTCTTCGAAGGTTCGAATCCTTCTCCCCCCACGGGGATGGGATAAAGGGTTCGGACCTGAGCCTGTTCGGTATCGGTTTGAAGAAGTTGAAAGATTGTAAGGAATGAAGCTCGGTTGGCGGAACAAAAGTCTTTTTTTGTCTGCCGAACTGGCAACCTGGAATGGTAGACAGGCCTGCCTGCAGTAAAATGCGGGCGTAGCTCAGTTGGCAGAGCGACAGCCTTCCAAGCTGTAGGTCGCGGGTTCGAATCTCGTCGCCCGCTCTGGTGATTAGCAGGCAGGCCGGCCTGCTGGGTGGAAGGATGGGAAGGCAGCTAGGTTGCGGATGAGGATCTCGACACCCGGAGATAAATAAAGCCGATGTAGCTCAGGGGTAGAGCGCTTCCTTGGTAAGGAAGAGGTCATGGGTCCAAATCCCATCATTGGCTCGGAGTTGAATGACTAAATTTTAATTGATAACCAAATACTAATTTTAAAACATGGCTAAAGAAGTATTCGATCGCTCGAAACCACATGTGAATATAGGTACGATCGGTCACGTCGACCACGG
>CAYNCU010000031.1:0-25198 GCA_964395765.1 uncultured Roseivirgaceae bacterium
GAAAATGGGATTTAGAACAAGTTTGCCTTCCAAACACTCCTTTAATAATAATAAATGTGTTATAAAGTCTACGTCAAAAGTGTTATAAATACCTCAATTTAGTATTATAAATAAATTTAACTTGTTGATTTATAATAAATTAAAAAAATACTTGCGGAGAGAGAGGGATTAACTTCGTTGATCCCCTAGGGGAATACCTGCAACCCTGTGCCAACCCCGCTTCGCGAGGTTTCCCCTGTTTTTCAGTCCTGATCTTTTGAAAACTTCGTTTTCAACGATCATTCCTGAAAAACAGGGAGCCCCTTTCAGGGGCTTGGCACCGGGTTGCGGAGAGAGAGGGATTCGAACCCTCGGTCCGCTTGCGCGAACAACGGTTTTCGAGACCGCCCCATTCGGCCACTCTGGCATCTCTCCTGTTCTTAAATTCCCTTTAAATTCGAATTTCCCGGTAAAGATTCGCTAAAGTACTTAAAAAAGAAAACCCGGTAAATCGAAAACTTATTATTTGAACCCTACTCCTTAATGAACCTCTGTATCTCGGACTTTTATTTTAATGCTCTCTTAACTTGTATTTTATCCCTTTTTTGTATTTTACAGGATTAAAGCATTTATCCTGTATAACTATGAACGCCGAGCAGCAACGCCTGAATGACCCCGACCGAATTGAAAATAAAAGAAAATGCTGGGGCCCTTACCTGTCCGACCGCCAGTGGGGAACCGTCCGCGAGGATTATAGCGAAACCGGGGACGCCTGGGACTTTATCACCCATGACACTTCCCGCAGTAAATCGTATCGCTGGGGTGAAGAAGGGATTGCAGGCATCTGTGACTATAACCAGTTGATTTGTTTCGCCCTGGCGCTATGGAACGGGAAAGATCCTATCCTGAAAGATAATTATTTCGGCCTTTCCGGCCCGGAAGGAAACCACGGGGAAGATGTGAAGGAATATTATTATTACCTCGATAACACGCCCACTCATTCCTACATGAAAATGTTGTATAAGTACCCGCAGGGCGAATACCCTTACCGGCAACTGGTCGAGGAAAACAGGAAAAGGGGTAAAGAAGACCGTGAATTCGAACTGATCGATACGGGCATCTTCGACAACAACCAATATTTCGATGTTTTTGTCGAGTATGCCAAGGAAACCGAGGAAGATATTCTCATCCGGATCACGATCTTCAACTGTGGACCAGAGCCGGCTGAACTGAATGTGATTCCAACCGTATGGTTCCGGAATACGTGGGACTGGGGCTATGATGACTATAAACCTTCTATGAACCTTTTCCACGACGGGATTGCCATTGATCATAAAGAGCTGGGTACCTACCATCTTTTTTTTGAAGATGAACCGGAAGTGCTTTTCTGTGAAAATGAAACCAATACACAACGCCTTTACAATGTTGAAAATGATAAGAAATTTTATAAGGACGGATTGCATGAATATATTGTGAAGGGAAACGCCGATGCTGTAAACCCGGAAAAAAAGGGTACCAAATCAGGGATCCGGTTTATCACAAAAATCCAGCCCGGCGATTATAAAACTTTCCGGTTGCGGATGACCCTGTCATCCCCGGCAAAACCTTTCGGGAATTTTAATTCATTATTTGAAAAAAGAATCAACGAAGCCGACATTTTTTACGGTGACCTTCAGTCCGGGATAAAAAGCGAAGATGAAAAAAACGTACAGCGGCAGGCATTGGCAGGCATGCTTTGGAGTAAAGAATTTTATTACCTGGATATACGGCAATGGCTCAATGGCGATCCCCTCCAGCCGAAACCGCCCGAAGCAAGGTTAAGCGGAAGGAACAATGAATGGGTGCACCTGAACAATTCGCAGCTTATTTCCATGCCGGATAAATGGGAATACCCCTGGTACGCTTCCTGGGACCTGGCCTTTCATTGCATCGCCCTGGCTATGGTAGACCCGAAATTCGCAAAGGATCAATTGAAGCTTTTAACGCTTGAATGGTACATGCATCCCAATGGACAGCTTCCCGCTTACGAATGGAATTTCTCGGATGTAAATCCCCCTGTCCATGCCTGGGCGACCTGGCGTGTATATAAAATGGATCAGAAAAAAAATAACGGAAAGGGGGATTTTGCATTTCTTGAATCCGTCTTTCATAAACTGTTACTGAATTTTACCTGGTGGGTGAACCGAAAAGACAAGGATAACCGGAATATCTTCCAGGGAGGATTCCTGGGTCTTGATAATATCGGGGTATTTGACCGCAGCAAGCAATTACCGACCGGCGGTTACATCGAACAGGCAGACGGTACGGCCTGGATGGCCATGTATTCCCTGAATCTCATGCGGATTTCCCTGGAGCTGGCCAAGACCAATCCCGTGTACCAGGATATGGCAACGAAATTCCTTGAACACTTTCTTTATATCGCCGGGGCCATGTCCGACATTGGGGGGGAAGGAATTAATCTCTGGAATGAAGAAGAGGAATTCTTTTATGACGTCCTGCATGCTCCTACCGGTTTTATTCAGCTTAAGGTGAGATCCATGGTAGGCCTTATCCCCCTCTTTGCTGTGGAGGTTATCGATGAAGATACGATCCGCGAATGCCCGGAGTTTGCCAAACGGATGGATTGGTTCCTGGATTACAGGCCCGACTTGTCCAACCTTGTTTCCCGATGGCACACCGGGGGCATGGGAGAAAGGAAATTGTTTTCCTTACTGCGCGGTCATCGCATGAAAAGATTGCTGAAACGTATGCTCGATGAAACCGAATTTCTTTCCGACTATGGCATCAGGGCGCTGTCGAAATACCATGAAGAAAATCCCTATATTTTCAAATATGACGATTCCAGTTTTTCCGTCGATTACGAACCCGCCGAATCCAAATCTTCCCTTTTCGGTGGGAACTCCAACTGGCGCGGCCCGATCTGGATGCCGGTGAATTTCCTGATCATTGAATCCCTTCAGCGTTTTCACCATTATTACGGCGATGACTTTAAGGTGGAATGCCCTACCGGCTCCGGCAAATATTTAACCCTGGATGAAATTGCAGAAGAAATATCCAGGCGCCTGGTGAGGATTTTTACAAAAGATAACAAGGGCCGGCGTCCAGTGTTCGGGGATTATGAAAAATTTCAAACCGACCCTCACTTTAACGAACATATTTTATTTCACGAATATTTTCATGGCGATACCGGCCGGGGACTCGGCGCTTCCCACCAGACCGGATGGACAGGCCTGATCGCCAAACTTCTTCAGCCAAGGGGATAAAAGGTCGAAGGTGAATGAAATTAGAGGATAGAATATCAATGAAAAGAATAATTTTAAACTGATTTTTAAGAATCGATGAAACCGGTTTATTTTAAAAGTCCCTCGGACTTCCGAAAGTGGCTTGAAAAAAATTATGACAAGTCAACTGAACTTTGGGTGGGGTACCATAAAAAACATACCGGAAAGCCCTCGCTTACCTGGCCCCAATCAGTGGATGAAGCCCTTTGTTTCGGGTGGATCGACGGGATCAGGAAAACCATCGATGAAGAAAGTTACACGATACGTTTTACCCCCCGGAAAGCACAAAGCAACTGGAGTCTGGTGAATATCAGGAGAGTAAAAGAATTATCAAAACTCGGTTTAATGAAACCTTTCGGTCTGGCGGTTTATAATAAAAGGAAAAAAGAGAAAACAGGTATCTATTCCTTCGAACAATCCGCTAATGCGCTTAGTAAGGAATTCGAAGCCTTGTTCAGGAAAAATAAAAAAGCCTGGGAATTTTTCGCCTCCCGGGTAGCCTCCTATCGCAAGCCTTGTATTCGCTGGGTTATGAGTGCCAAACAGGAAGAAACACGGCTAAAAAGGCTCAAAATCCTGATCAATGATTCCTTCCAGGGAAAATATATAGCCCCTATGCGATGGAACAAGAACTTCAGGTAATTTTCCTTTTTAGATTTATAATCTCTTTTTAAATTGTTTATCCGAAATCATGAAATCATTAAGTTAATTAATGGGTTAGCTTAAGTTTCGTTAATAAAGGGTATTTAACCCCAGGGCAAGCCCTGGACCCGAATTTCCGGAGCAGAGCTCCGGGGAATTAAACCGTATCCTTCTCGTCCGCCGTAGCGGAACGCGAAGGTGGATTAAAAATTCATATCGGTTATTCGTAAAATCCAAAGGATTGAATTTATGAAAAAACCAGGACGTAGGAAGTTTATCCGGTCATTTCTATCGGCACCGGCCCTGATAGCCGCCGGTGCATGGAGCCTTCCTGAAAAATCAATGGCAAAAGATAAAATCGACACCTTTGGAGACTGCCGGTTAAAAACGAGCATAAACGCCTATTCTTTCAATGATCTGCTATCCAACGGAAGCTTCAGCCTTGATGAATTGCTCGATTTTGCTGCGGACAATTGTATCGATGCCGTAGACCTTACCGCTTATTATTTTCCCGGTTATCCGGAAGTACCTCCCGATGATTTCCTTTATGAAATAAAAAGAAAGGCTTTTATGCACGGCCTCGGGATCAGCGGGACCGGCATCCGGAATAATTTTACAGATCCCGATGAAAATAAAAGAAAAAAAGATGTTGAATTAATTAAGAACTGGATCCTTGCCGCCTCTAAAATGGGCGCCCCGGTCATCAGGATCTTTGCCGGCCAGCCGTCTGAAGATAATTTCGACAGGGACCAGGTGCTGGAAAAAATGATCCCGGATATCAGGGAGTGTGTTAACTTCGGAAAATCGCATGGAGTTATGGTGGGAATTCAGAATCATAATGACTTTATTAAAACTTCGGAACAGGCGAAACAGGTGCTGGATAAGATCTCCTCCGACTGGTTCGGCCTCATCCTGGATACGGGTAGTTACCGATTCGGCGATCCTTACCAGGAGATACAAAACACAGCCCGGTTTGCTATTAACTGGCAAGTCAAGGAAAAAATATATTTGAATGGCAAGGAAGAGGAGGTAAATCTTAAAAAGCTGGTGGGTATTATTCGTGAATCGGGTTACCGTGGCTATCTTCCTGTCGAAACACTGCCGCCAAGCGACCCGAGAATTGCAGTTCCCGCCCTTGTTAAGAAACTTAAGAAGGCGCTTATGTAATGATGAATAACCCTCCGGGAGTCCGGCGCTTTGCCGGGTTATTTATTATTACACTCGCAATCCGGCCCGCACGCTTCATCGGGAAAGGATTCAATCACCCTCCCTTTCTGTAATTCCTCCTCGGTAGCTTTTC
Organism: uncultured Roseivirgaceae bacterium; assembly: GCA_964395765.1. Lineage (GTDB taxonomy): Bacteria > Bacteroidota > Bacteroidia > Cytophagales > Cyclobacteriaceae > DATDPY01. The sequence goes on from CAYNCU010000031.1 coordinate 5,203, forward strand.
GTACTTCGTCCACAACCACTTCAAAATGAAATTCATCCTGTAGGCCGGGCACATCGTCGGAAGAAATGGAAAACGATTTCCGGTCGCCGGGCTGCAAACCGATCAGGCCCGATTCTAACTCCGGAAGAATGTTTCCCGTACCGTGAAGGTATAAGATCGGATCGTCATGCATATTATTTTCCAGTTCCTCCCCTTTGCTGTTACGCATGATGTACCGGATGGATACCACACGATGATCGGCGACTACCATAATTGATATCTTTTATAATTGTGTTAAACTCGCAGACTTCCCCGAAACATAAGTTTTCTCAACGGGTATTTTGCCGTAAACCACCTTTAGCGAAGGGTTTCCGCTTTTTAAACTCACGGTGCCGAAACCGGTCGCCGTGGAAAGAAAACATCTGAAATCTCCAATCTTTGAATCGATATATAATGCACGGTCGATAGCATCAAAACGAAGCCCCGTTAATCCCTGGATCAATCCGTAACTTGATAAGGCCCTGGCATACCAGTGTCCGCATTCATATTCATTAAATGGGTTCCTGATCCTTCCATCATAGCGACTCCGGCATGCTTTTACAATATCCAGTCCTTCGTCTGCATGACCCATCATCATCAGGTGCGAGGCAACCTGGTATTCAATACCTGTCCACACCTCGTTACTGTAAACAAATGGCAGGGACAACTCCCCGCCTTTCGGCCAGGTACAGAGTAATAAGCCACCTTCATTGCCAACTGCGTAAGCAGGCCGTTGCGGATTGGCATGTTCGCTCAGGTCTTTCTTGAAATTGTATTTATATACCGAAAGCAGGTGACTGGTGATTTTATCATCATCGAATGGATTATCCAGGCCGCATACCCGCGCGATCCATGCGCCGAGTACACCGTCGGATAAACATCCGTTGCCATACTGGTACTTCGGACCCTCCGTGGTCAGCAGTTGCCGGGCTTCCTCGGAATAATTACCTCCGATGGATTTCTGGGAAGCATCAACAGGATTGGGGGCATTTAATCCGTTAACTTCAATTTTCTGGAAAAAATATTCACCATTGAATAATTCGGTCTCCATGAACTTCTTTCCCTTTTCATAGAGGGTATTATACTTTGTAATGTCTCTTCCAAGGAATTTTCCCATCGCCATTATTGCTTTCAGGGCACCGAGGTAAAATCCGGTGCATAAGGCCTCCGGTCCCCAGAATTCGATATCATACGTATTATGATGCGGCTCTTCAATGACGCCTTTATTCCTGGGATCCCAGGTCCTGATACAATAGTCCATACTCACCCTGACCATCGGGAAAATCTTTTTCAGCCATTCCGTATCTCCGCTGATGCGCCATTCCCTGTAAATCTTCATGATTCCCCCCAGTTGCCCGTCGGCAGCGGCGTAGAAATCATGATTGACGGGCCGGATCGGCAACGAGGCTCTGAAGGTCTGATGCCCGTCGGCATTCTGATCTTCGCAAAATTCCGTGTTTCTCAATGTTCTTTCCAGGGAAGGAAAGAGATGGGGTATGGCCTGGGCATAATTCCAGACATGGGTACAGGAACCGTGACAACAGCCTGAATCATCGTTACAACCTTCAAAATTCCACAATCGTCCGTCAAGCTGTCGCATAACCGTGGGGGATTTAAGAATGGTAAGGTTGGCCGCTACCGCTTCAGTAACTTCCGCGGGAAGGGTATTATCATAAAAAGTATTGCTGAATGCCAGGGATTTGTTATAAAGGTCATCATAATTCTGACTCCAGTAAGTAACCACCTCCTGAATATTTTTAAAACGTGAGCTGTACCAGGGTTTATAATCTCCTTCGGCATAACCGGGATCCGTTTTTACATAGCCTAATTCGGCCGTGGTATTACAACACCCGGATGCGGGGTCGCAATTTTTATCTCCGGAAGCATTTCCACCGATCCGGGTATCAGACAGGGGCACGTACCACGCCGCCATCAGGTGTATCGTTTTTCTGGCCCCTGGCATTAGCGTAAATGGCACATAGAGTGAAGCACCTGGTGCTCCTGAATCGACCGGGTCTACTTTATTGCTCTCTCCCTTTTTGATTGTCTCCCAGGTTATGGTCAAGGGGTCGAACCAACCACCCCTGAACCAGCAATAGTCAACAACTGTATTTTCCTGATCGGTGAAGAAGGCAAAATCGGCTTTTATCCAGGGCATATCTTTTGTCGCTTCCTGCGACAGGATGAATCCATTATCCAGCCTGTTGATTGATCCTTTATGTTCCTCGGTACTCAGGAAATTCCTGGTATTAAAGGAAAATACCAGGTCAAGCTTTTTATTACCCGTGTTTTTAAATGAATACTCCAGTGCGCCGGCAGGGAGACTCGAATTGTCGGCGTCTGTCGGAATAAAAGGGCTCCATCCACGTACTGCAATCCATAAGGGAAGATCAGCATCTTCCAGGTTTACATCACCGAAAGGAAAACGGGCAACAAAGGATACATTTCTAAAGCGGGGTAATCCGTAAATGGTACCCCCCGATCCGTTGCCGGATCCGGGTTGGCCGAATATTTTCCAGTCAGGTACGGGGCCTTCAATCACTTTCGCTCCATGCTGCATTCCCTTTACCGACAGGGCTGCGAACATCCCCGGTTCATTGAATATTTCCGGCTTATTCCGCACCGACATGTGTGATATAGCTCCATTTCCTTCCATACAAAACATTCCCGCCCCGATACCTCCGATAGGAAAAGCCACTCGGTTCAGATTATCCCCCGTATAGGGGCCGTTAAATTCACGACCTGTATTAGCACTTTTGGAAATCTTCTTTTCCGGTAGCCGGCCGGCCCCGGAAGGTCTGATAAATACATCGGGCATTACAACTGCTCCAAAACCTCCAATCCCGGCTTTTTTTAAAAATTCCCTGCGATCGGATCCTTTTTTCATGGCCTTGTTTTTTAGGAAAAAAATAGATCATTTTCTGACCCGGATACAAGTTAATTAACAATCGATTGAAATAAAAAAGTATTTGCCACTTGAGCATAAAAATTATAGCTTTATGAAGCTACCATTATTATACTTATATTTTACAATCGAATAAAAGGTATTGAACCCCAGGGCAAACCCCGGACCCAAATCTCCGGGCAGAGCTCCGGGGAATTATACCACAGCCTTCCCGTTCGCCGGAGCGGAACGCGAAGGCGGATTAAAAATTCCAACGAAGCATTATCCTTGCACGGGTTAATTAATATAAACGACAAAATTTTTAAAAAATCATCCTTATGAAAAAAGGGATAAGCCTTTCATTTCTTTTTTCTTTGATCATTATACTGGCGGGTTGTGTTCATCAGGCTGATAAAAAAAATTCAACCGGCTTCGGGGAAAAACTTTCTTCCGATCCCGGTCGTTTGCTGAATTTCAAGCCTAATATTGTCTGGATTATCTCAAGGGATGTCGGAACCACAGTTCCTCCGTTCGGCGATTCCTCGATTTCCACTCCCACCCTGGATAAACTCGCCAGGCAAGGAATACGATTTACCAATGTATTTGCCGTTTCAGGGGAAGAACCACCTAATTTGTGTGCACTCTTTACGGGTTTGTATCCTACGGGCATCGGGGCCGATAATTTTCCCATTCATTACGATCATTCTAAAAATGAAAATGCTGGCACCTATCAATACCAGGTAGTATTACCACCGGATGTTCAAATGGTCAGCCAGGTGCTAAGGGCTAACGGATATTTCTGCTCCGATAATGGATTTTCAGATTATCAATTCTCACCTCCCGTAACTGCCTGGAATGAACAAGGGTTAGCGGCGCACTGGAGAAACCGTAAACCGGGTCAGCCGTTTTTCTCGGTTTTCAGCATTGACATTACGCGCGAACAAAACATCGGGACTACTTGCTCTCCTCAGGATCTCCGTTACAACGATCCGGAATTTCCGGATATAAATCCGGAGAATTATGATGCCGATGGATTTCATGATATCAGTCGCTCTGACTCCGGAATTCAGGATTCAATTCATTTAATTGTTCCTCCTTATCTTCCTGCAACACAGGCGGTGAGAAATGATATGATCAGCATGTATACCAACATTGGCATTATGGACAGACAGATCGGAATTATTATCGATCAACTGAAGAATGACGGCTTGATGGATAGTACCATTGTATGCTGGTTCAGCGATAAGGGAGGCCCCCTGCCTAGGCAATCGGGTACTTTGTATGATGCCGGAATTCATGTGCCGCTGATCATTCGATTCCCACATTCTTATTCCGCAGGAAGTTATGATGATGACCTGGTAAGTTTTGTGGATTTCGCGCCGACGGTTTTATCTATGGCCGGGATAAGGATTCCCGATTACATACAGGGCCAGGCATTCCTGGGAAGGTTCAGATCTGGTAAAATAAGAACCTGTATTTTTGCCGGTTCTGACCGTGTCGGATTAAATTCAGATATGAGCCGGATAGCAAGGGATAAACAATTTGCGTATCTGGAGAATTTTTTCCCGCAAAAACCATATTACTTACCAGGCGGCGCAGCCGATAACCTGGCTTCCATGCAGGAACTATTACACCTTTATAAACAGGATAGCCTTAATAGGGTTCAGGCGGAATGGTTGCGTACTACCAAGCCCGAAGAAGAGTTCTATAACTTAAAAAATGACCCTTATGAAATTAATAATCTATCGGGGGATACAGTATCCAGAAGTGAATTTACTTTTTTGCGAACCGCTTGTGCTAACTGGATGAATTCAATAGGTGATGTCGGCATGACACCGGAAAAGGATATCATTCAGTCTTTTTGGCCGGGGGGTATTCAACCCAGAACTGAAAACCTGGATTATTTAATCCGAAACCAGGCTGTTGTGCTGTCCTGTCAGTCGGCCGGCGCTAACATAGGTTACCAGATATTACCATTGGATTCAATACCTGGCGAAGAATGGAATATTTATAAGGACCCTATTAAAATTACCCCGGATATCCGGATCGTGGCGGTAGCGCAAAGAATCGGTTATATTGCCAGTGATACGTTGATGATTGAATTCAGATAAAAAATACTATAATAAATGCGACCACACCGATGATAAATCCATACATGAATATCTGATAGGCAATCGTTAACATATGATATTTTCGGGTAATTACTTTTGATTGATTATAAATATCAATAATCATATTATCACGGAGGGATTTCCCGGATTTAAGCAGTTTTCTCATTTCACCAAGGTAGGTATCAAGCGATTTGGATGAAATATTTGCAAAGAACAGGAGGCTGGGTTTATGGGATGATAGGTTATCAATATTTTTAGCCGGTTTCCTCACATAGGGCCTTGCCGCCAAAATCGCAAATGTTACGGATAAAAGGCTGGCTATTAATACAAGTAAAAGCGGAATCATCTGAGTTAAATTGGTTACGTCTATCGATAATTCTGAAAATCCGCCCTTTTTCATCCCCGTGATAGTTAAAATTGCGGTGATAATTATGGAATTAATAGTAATGATAAGATGTGCCTTATTATCCGCAATTTTTATCAGGTTGATCTGGTTCTGATAGGTTACTCTGAAAACCGTTTCCTTAGTCTTGTTCCCCTTTTTGGGTGTAAGAGGGATATTGGATGGCTTGTTAATGACTTCTTCTTCCATATGAGGTTACACCTTTGCTTCATTGATGCTATCACTACAAAACATGCCCATGATAGCAAATTAGGGTCAAAATTAAGATAATTCTCAATATAATGAATATTGACGGTTAAATACTTGTCCTCATAGCTTTCATTCCGGTTTTAAATCAGCAGCATGATAAGAAAAGTAACCACGCTGAAGATAAAACCGTACATAAAAATCTGGTAAGCAATATTCAATAAGGCATATTTCCTTGAAAGCACTTTTCCCTGGTTATAAATATCAATGACCATATGTTCCTTGATCGATGCCTTGGATTCCAGCACTTTGTCCATTTCAACCAGGTATTCATTCATGGATTTATTTGAAATATTGGCGAAAAATAACAAGCTTGATTTTTCCTGTATTCCTTTTCTCAGGTTGTTGACAGGTTTTTTTACCTGAGGTTTGGCCGCCTGAATGGCGCAAACTACAGAAATCAGGCTGGTGATAATAATGAATGTAACCGGGAATAGAATATATTTCTTGCTTAATTCAAAGGATTGGGACAATGCTCCAAGACCGGTAACGGATACAATAATGGAAATAATTATGGAATTTATACTAATGATCATATTTGCCTTATTATCGGCAATATGGATCAGGTTAATTTGGTTTTGAAAGGTCACCAGAAACATAGTTTCCGGATTGGATCCCACCTTTTCGTCTGTTACACTGTTCACGGTTTCTATATCAAAGTAAATAGCAAAGCTATAACACCAGTATGAAAAATGCCATTATTAAGCACTGCCATATGTTCATATTTTTACCTAAGCGGTTTATTTGATATTTTTTCTCCTTTCCAGCAACTCACGCCAGGTGGTAAGGATAATTCCGTTTTCATCGATATATTTCTTCAGAGAAGGATCGAGCATGGCTAATAAGTCGCCCTTCCTGGTATATCCTGAATCGGAAATATATTTAAACGTCGGCGACGGATCGGTACAATGCATGATCACCATCGTAATTCCCGGTTTAATTTCTTTCAGGGTCTCAATATACCGGTACGTTCGGTAATGTTGCAATGCTTTATCGCTGCTCCTGGCGCTGTCAGGGACGGGCCATCCATAACTGGCATCATATAAATCATCAAGTACGGGCAGGCCGGCGTTCCAAAGTTGCTGGCCGATTTTTTTCAATTGGCCAGACATTGATTTTGCCAGGGGATTCGATTTTATTATTTCAGTGTCATGCCCGCCGGGGAACATTACGGGAATACCGTTATCAATACCCAGTTGAATATAGCTCGCCAGGAATTCAGGCCTGGCGAATAAAGTTCCCATGTGAGAATCAAGATGTGTAGGCGCTATGCCCATTGAACGGGCAAGCTTAAGCTGTGCGTCTATTTCCTTTGCTACTTCTGCAGGATCAGCATGTTGAACAACTTCCTGAACACTTTTGTAGAATTTTCCCTGTTCATCCGTCAAAGTAGGAGCTTCAGCACCTAATACCGGCCCCCAGCGGTAATTATCCCATTCCGAGGTGAGTGTGAGATGCAGGCCAATATCCAACCCCGGATGTTGGTTCATGTAAGCAACAAAACCGGGAACCCAGGGACATGGCATCATCAGGCTTCCCGAAGTGGCTATGCCTTCGGTAAGTGCTTTGATGGCCCCCAGGTTGGAATCGATTGACATGCCAAGGTCATCCACATGAAGAATTATAACCTTTGCCCCCTTTGGAAATCCCAACTTTTCGGCATAAGTGGAATCCTGTGCAACACTGTGAAAACCAATCAAAATAGCCGCGAACAATAGAAAGATCAGTTTTTTCATACTGGAATTTATATTTAATAATTCATTTTATAACTTAAATCAAAAGCTCTTCCTTCCATCCGGATATAACAAGATCTATATTTTCCATCTCCGAGTTGCCAAGGTGATATTTTTTATCGGCAATTGCAATATGCTTGGGTGGCGGGTTGATCGGCCGGTCTTCGCCGAATTCTTTTTTCCTCTTGGCCTGAATAATCCGCATTCCAGTAGCATCGGCAGCCACCGGGTCGGCGCTCACGATCATACCATTATATTTCCATATATATTTCTGGCTGTAATGGGTGGGACCAACATTATGATACATCGGGCTAAACATTACGAGTATATTCAACCTTGTTTTTCCTTTAACATTCGGGTAAAACCATGGCTTGGCCAGGTCGGCACAGGAATCAGGATGAAGGGATGGCGGATCCGGGCAAAACTGAATATAATTCTTCAGGCATGTTCCTACGCCCGACCAATCATGGGTGCGCATAGGGCGAGTGTTGATGAATGCGGTAGCTCTTTTAAATACGGGATCATTCAGGATTCCCCGGTCATTGATACTGATATCGCTCGGCTTTACACCACAGTCTTTTACCCTCTGTTCTATGGCATTTTCGAGCTCTTTGGGGGTTGGGAGGTAATTCCAGACGTTGGTTTTTATTCCAACGATATCCAAAGGTTTAATAAATTTTTTCCAGGCTACCTCTGCATCGTTTGCTTCGGCCAGCTGCATAACGGCTTTATCCAGCATTTGCTGCACAACATCGGGATTAAGATTTCCTTCAGGGTTAAATAATTCCTTATCCCGGATCAATATAACCCTGGATTTTTCCTTGGACCGGGCGAAAACCGGTTGTGGCAGGTTAAAATAAATCAGGCTGCTAAGTGCCGCCAGAGAAGTGCTTTTTAACAAATCTCTTCTCGTGATTTTTCCTGTAAAATAATTTTGCCGGGTTTTCATGATGGTGTAATTATTGTTTTATAAATTATTGATAACACGCTGCATTAATTCCTCTCCGGAAGTTTTGACGGTTACATTGAATATTACAACGAGGTAAAAATCTTTTTTTTGGGCTATGATCCATTTCCCGTTTTCACCGGTGGAGGAATACCAGGTATTATGCTCCGGTTTCATAGTGGCCGAAATGCTTTTGAAGCTATCATTGGATAGCTGTACCGAAGGATATTTAACCATCATCAGGCACAATGTTTCACCGTCGGTTTTATAGCGGGCAAGAACGGCATCCGTTGTGGAATCGATTTTCAATAAATTGTCATCCGTTAAATAACAGTAAGAATTCTGCCATACATAATGATTAAAATAAAGAGGGCTTGCAGGCACAAGGCCCTCGGGAGGAAGATGTCGCAGAATATCGGGTAGTTCACCGGTTGATTTAATAGCACGATCAATATAGGCAGCGCATAGATGCAACGCTTCTTTCATCCCGGCATCCTCTCCCCGGCTGCTTATGGCAATGTAATAATGATCTTTCCAGAAGATAACGGCATCCCCATAGTCCTGGGAACCCTGGCCAAAACCCTGTTCATCGGTCTCCCTGGAATGGCTGAATACGCCAAAAGCATTCTTGGAGGAGTTCATATCGAAAATATCGGCATAAATTTCAGCACCGGAATTGCTTTTATATTCCCTGTGGACTCCGACTTTAAATCCATAGGAAAGGTATAATTCGGCACCCCCATCAATATAACCGTATAGGTTTTCAGGATTTAAGAATCTGTCATCCCCGATTGACCGGAACTGGTTTACGGAATCGGGTAAAAAGATGGAAAGTTCATCCGTGGTCGTGTTCATCAGGGGAGTAAGGTTAAAAAACAAAATAGAAAATACGAGCCCGATCAAATTGTAAAAAATTGTTCGATTAAGTTATCCTTTTCCTGTCGTAAATACAATATGAAAAATAAGTTTTAATTCCATAAGGTAATATTTTACTTTTACTGCCAAATAACTGATTTATACAATGAGAAATTTCGTCACTTTTTTCGCCCTGATATTGATCTTTCCTGAACTGATACAGGCTCAGCAATTTCCTGCCCTCCGCGAACCGGAGCGCCTTCAAATGCTTGTGCCGCCCACGGTTAAGGTCCATGCCATTTTAGATACGGATACTTATAATGAAATTGACGATCAGTTCGCCCTTGTATATGCCTTGTTATCCGGCGAAAAAATAGATCTTCAGGCCGTATATGCCGCTCCTTTTTATAATGATCGTTCAAGCGGCCCCGGCGACGGCATGGAAAAAAGTTACCAGGAAATACAAAAGATCCTGCATTTAATGAATAAACCTTCCGACAATTATGCATTCAGGGGAAGCAATGGATTTTTGAAAGATCTTAACTCTCCTTACAAAAGTGAGGCCGCTTTGGATCTTATTAAAAAGGCGAAAAACAGCACTTCCGGAAACCCCCTGTATGTTATTGCCACCGGAGCCATCACCAATGTGGCCAGTGCGATACTGATCGATCCTTCCATTATTAATAAAATTGTTGTAGTCTGGCTGGGTGGTAACGGACGAAACTGGCCGGATACCCATGAATTCAACCTCGCAGGTGATTTATTGGCCTCAAGACTTATATTCGATTGCGGCGTACCCCTGGTGCAGGTACCGTGTACTCCGGTAGTAACTCATTTTGCCACTACCGTTCCTGAAATGGAAAAATATGTTAAAGGCAATGGCAAAATCGGTGATTATCTTTTTGGAATTTTTAAAGATTATAATCACGGAGAAGAAAAAGGCTGGTCGAAAGTGATCTGGGACATGACCGCTGTGGCATTTGTAGTTAATGCTGACTGGACACCCTCAAACCTTGTACACAGCCCCATATTAACCGACCAGTATACTTACAGTTTTAATAATTCTCGGCATTTTATAAGGTATGTCTATTATATCAACCGGGATCCGATTTTCAGAGACTTCTTCGACAAGCTCGAACAATATGCATCCAGGTAAATTGCTACTTAAATTATGTAAGATACGCTTTCAGATTCTTTTCAGCTTCTTAAATTTATAGGCTCAACAATTTCATCCCTTCCAAAAAATGAATAATTATATCCTTTTAATCATACTCATTTCTCTTTCCGCTGCCTTCGCTTACCTCAACCACCGGTTTATAAAAATGCCTTTTGTGATCGGTTTGTTTTTTCTTTCCACGATATTATCCCTGATCGTACTAAGCAGTAAAATCTGGGATGTGCATCACTTTTCCGAAATTAAAAGCATCATAGAACATACCGATATCAGTAAATTGATCCTGGATATCATGCTCGGTTTTCTGCTTTTTGCCGGTTCCCTGCATACGCAATGGAGCGAAATAAGAAACCGGATTAAGCCCATTACCCTCCTCGCCGTCTTCGGCGTTATTTTTTCCACCCTGATCATCGGCGGACTATTATATGGATTATGTTCCCTGGCCGGAATATCGATCAATATAGTTTATTGCTTTATATTCGGCGCCCTCATTTCACCGACCGACCCCGTAGCCGTGCTTGGAATTTTAACAAAAGCCGGGGTACCGAAAAAGATTGAATCGACCATTGTCGGGGAATCCTTATTTAATGACGGCGTCGGTGTAGTGGTATTCATCTCATTAATGAAAATGATAAGCTCCGGAAACTTCAATCCCAGCCTTTCCCAGTTCGGTCTGTTGTTTCTGGAAGAGGCAGCCGGAGGAATATTTTTCGGCCTGACGTTGGGATATATTCTCTACCTTTTACTTAAATCGATTGACAATTATGAAACGGAAGTGCTTCTCACCATCGCCTTTGTCATGGCAGGCTATTTCCTGAGTTCAATCTTTCACCTTTCCGGCGCCCTGGCCATGGTGATCATGGGTCTATTTGTCGGTAATTATAAACAAAGCATTGCCATGAGCAATACGACTCTCGAATATGTTCATAAATTCTGGGAGCTTGTGGATGTAATTCTCAATGCCATATTATTCATAAGCATAGCCTTTGTTCTGGTGGTTATCGATTTCGAGACAAAGCTTTTTGTGATCGGTATATTATCCGTTTTAATCGTTTTAGCTTCAAGATGGGTTATTGTCTTCCTCCCGAAATGGATTTTACCCCGGGTACTGAACATCAACAATAAAGAAGCGAGACTGGTTGTCTGGGGAGGTCTTCGGGGCGGATTATCGATTGCCCTTGTGCTTTCGCTACCGGACAGCAGCGCGAAACAGATATTGATCATTGCCACCTATATATGTGTTTTATTCAGCATTCTTGTGCAGGGCCTGACAATAGAAAAAGTAGCTTCAAAACTGAAAAGTAAGCAGGAAGAATCTGCATAACTCCATAATGCATTATATGGCCGAAGGATAAAATAGCTTTGTATTGGCCGCTGGTTATAACTTCCTGGTTCTACAAACGTGAAAACTCAACAGCTTTTTATATTTCAAATAACCTGTAATTATATATATTTGAAAAAAGTTATTGCGTATGAAAATGCGGATTCCGCAAATGATTCTATTGCTTCTGGTGCTATCTTTCCCTGCATTTATTTTTGCGCAGGACAAACCGGAAACTATTTATAATCCGCAGGCCGATGCACAGGCCCAGATAAAAAGTGCTGTCGAAACAGCTAAAAAAGAGGACAAAAATGTATTCATTCAAATTGGAGGAAACTGGTGCAGCTGGTGTCACCTATTCAATGATTTCATTCATAAGGATCAGCGTATTGACAGCCTGATCCGTAAAAATTATGTAATCATCCATATAAATTATTCAAAGGAAAATTTTAATAAACCTGTCCTCGCATCCCTGGGTTACCCCCAAAGATTCGGCTTTCCTGTCTTTGTTATCCTGGACCAGAATGGGAAGGAAATTCACATTCAGGATTCTTCCCTACTGGAAGAAGGGCACGGATACAATAAAGAAAAGGTTTTCGACTTCTTTAAAAACTGGACGACCGCAGCCCTGAACCCTGACCAATACAAATAGCCGCGGGACGTTAATTAATTACCTGGCTTTATCGCAACATTAAATTTTTCAGCAGATCGGAAATAATTCAGGATTTTCCTGAATTATGATCAGATGAAATAGGTATGAACGATGCTACTGGCGGGTATTATTTCGTTATATAGGTAAGTAATTCAACATCCGTATTAATCGTGGCTTATCTTAAGGTATATATCCATTTCATTGATGAATTAAATGATTTTTTACCACGCAATAAACGATACAGGGAATACACAAGAGAAATACAAGCGCATCAATCACTCAAAGATATCATCGAGTCGGAAGGAGTGCCTCATGTTGAAGTGGATCAGATTAAGGTGAATGATAATTTTACCGGATTCAGAAATAAACTAAAGCCCGGAAACAGGGTAACGGTTTTACCTCATGCTTCTACCCGCAGGGATCCCAATGAAAAGCATCTTCAGCCAAAACCGTTATTAAAACCCAGGTTCATGCTGGATGAACACCTGGGTAAACTGGCCAGAGAATTGCGAATGTGCGGGATTGACAGCCTGTTGTTCTCCGGCAAATCCGACAGGGAATTTTCCAAACAGGTCATTCGATTAAAAAGAGTTACTTTGACAAGGGATGTTGAATTATTAAAACGGGCCATAATCAAAAGAGGCTACTGGATCAGAAATGATGATCCGGAAAAACAATTGGTTGAAGTTATCAGGCGATTCGAACTGGCAGATTCGATAAAACCCTTTTTTCGTTGCCTCGACTGCAACGGGGTCATAATAAAAACAAATTCCAAAAAAATAAAAGATCAGGTTCCTCCCCGGTCCCGAAAATGGGTTAATGAATATTTTCAATGTAAATCCTGCGGTAAAATTTACTGGAAAGGAAGTCATTACCGGAAGATGAAAGAAAAGATCACAAGCGTGTTGAATGAATTAACCGAATAATAAATTTTGTTTTAAATTTCCGATATAGGATTCCATTTTCCAGACTGCTTCCGCCTTCGAGCTTCCGCCTCCGGCATTACACAAAAAAAACCCTGCCGAAGCAGGGTTTTAATATCAGTACATATCATCCCCCATCGGAGGTCCGGCCGGAACATCTTTCTTCTTTTCCGGTCTTTCATAGATTACACAATCGGTAATCAACAGCATTCCGCCAATGGAAGCTGCATTTTCAAGGGCAATCCTCGCTACTTTGGTAGGATCAATAACCCCTGACTTCAGCAGGTTTTCGAACTTTTCCGTGGCTGCATTGAAGCCGTAATCATCCTTGCCTTCCACTACCTTCTGCAGGATTACCGATCCGTCATATCCGGCATTCGTGGCAATCTGGCGCAACGGTGCTTCCAGCGCTTTACGAATTATCTCCACCCCTATCTTCTGATCTTCATTCTCAACTTTTAATTTCTCAAGCACTTTCATAGCCCTTATGAAGGATACCCCGCCACCAGGAAGAAAACCTTCCTCAATGGCAGCTTTGGTAGCATGAACAGCATCGTCGACGCGGTCCTTCTTTTCTTTCATTTCCACTTCCGAGTTGGCGCCGACATAAAGAACGGCAACACCACCGGATAATTTAGCAAGTCTTTCCTGCAGTTTCTCCCGGTCATAGTCAGACGTGGTGGTTTCCATTTGTTTCTTGATCTGTCCAATTCTGCCCTGAATTTCTGTTTTTTTACCGGAGCCGTTAATGATCGTGGTATTATCCTTGTCAATCGTGACCTTTTCACAACGGCCAAGATCATTCAGTTTTACATTTTCCAGCTTAAGGCCTTTTTCTTCAGCGATCACTGCGCCTCCGGTCAGAATGCCAATATCTTCCAACATTGCCTTCCTGCGATCGCCGAATCCGGGGGCTTTAATCGCTGCTACTTTAAGGGCACCTCTTAATTTGTTCACTACGAGGGTAGCCAGTGCTTCTCCTTCAAGATCTTCAGCAATGATCAATAGTGATTTTCCGGCTTCCGCAATCTTCTCAAGAATAGGAAGCAGATCCTTCATGGCTGAAATTTTCTTATCGTATAAAAGAATATATGGGTTTTCCAGTTCGGCAATCATTTTATCCGAATTGGTAACAAAATAGGCCGAAAGGTATCCGCGGTCGAATTGCATTCCTTCAACAATATCGACGGTGGTTTCAATAGATTTAGCTTCTTCAACCGTAATCACGCCTTCATTTTTGACCTTGGCCATGGCTTCTGCAATCAGAGATCCGATTGTTTCATCGTTGTTGGCGGAAATGGTGGCTACCTGTTTGATCTTGTCATTGTCATTCCCGACTTTATGGCTGAGTTTTTTCAATTCTTCAACAACAGCTTCCACTGCTTTATCCATCCCCCGCCGCAGATCCTGTGCATTCGCACCTGAAGCCAGGTTTTTTAATCCTGCATTTACAATGGCTTGCGCCAGAACGGTGGCTGTGGTAGTCCCGTCTCCGGCTACCTTTGAGGTTTTAGTAGCGACCTCATTCAGCATCTGAGCGCCCATATTGGCCACCGGGTCCTTCAATTCAATTTCCTTGGCGACTGTTACGCCATCCTTGGTGATCCTGGGGGCACCGAATTTTTTATCCAGGATAACATTCCTGCCTTTCGGACCCAGGGTTACCTTAACAGCATTAGCAAGGGTGTCCACACCCTTTTTCAATGCATTCCTTGATTCAATACTGTAAATAATATCTTTTGCCATAACGATTTAATTGTTAATTCCTCATAAAAAATTAAATAACGGCGTAAATGTCGGATTCACGCATAATGATGTAGTCTTTACCGTCAATATTTAGTTCCGTACCTGAATATTTACCGTAAAGCACCTCATCGCCGACTTTTACGGTCATGGGCTCATCTTTTTTGCCCTTCCCGACTGCAACAACTTTTCCTTTCTGAGGTTTTTCCTTGGCAGTATCCGGAATAATGATTCCGCCTGATGTTTTTTCTTCAGCAGAAGCGGGTTCCACTACAACCCTGTCTTCCAACGGTTGGATTTTGATCTTAGCCATATTAATGTATTTTTTGTCAGGTTTTATTGATAAAAAATGATTCAGTTAATGCTATGCCATTTGAATGCCAAAAATATTTTTATTAAAAATGCGTCAAATTGTCAGATTATGATAGCCTATTATAAACCGAAAGTAATTGAAAATTAGCTGCTTGCCGCTATTATTCTTTAAAAAATGTTAAAAACCGATCTCAGCGCAAGTTTTAATCCTTAACCTCATCTAATCGGTATAGGTCAAATTATTACTAATAAAATGAAAATCATAAAATTTAATTCAATGAAGGGTTGGCTTATGATAATAGGCTTATTCCTGGCAGTACAGGCATTTGGACAACAAATGAACGGAAATGGCAGACAGTTTGCCCGGCAGGGAAATATGGGACCCATGAGGCATCGTTTTGAAGCCATTCCAAATCTCTCGGATGATCAAAAATCCAAAATCGAGCAGCTTAATCTTACATTTGACAAAAATACCCTGCAAATTCGCAATCATATCCGGGAAAAAGAGGCCCAACTGAGGACGTTGATCACCCAGGATAATGCAAACCAGGACCAAATCAACAAGCTGATTGATGATATCGGGGCCATGCGGACCGACATTCGTAAACAAAGAGTATCCACCGATCTTAAGATCAGGGGACTTCTCACCGATGATCAGAAAGTAATCTTTGACATGAGGGGGATGAACCGTTATGGCGGTATGGGAAGAGGAAGAAATATGTAACGAAACAATCCTCCCCTCCATTCATTTATTAATCACTTAATAAACCATGTAACTAAAAAAATTCATTAATTATAAAATCGAAGGCATGAAGAGAAGTTTAATTTGTTTGTTATTATCGTTCTTTAACATTTTAACATTTACAGTATTCGCACAGCAACCAGGCGGGGGATATTCAGGTCCCCGGCCTGACCCGATAGGCATCGTTAAAGGGAAGGTTCTAGACCAGCAAACCAACGAAGCCCTTCCTTATACCAATGTAATACTTTATAATCAAAGCGATTCATCCATGGTTACCGGAACTATAGCGGGAGAGGACGGAACTTTTACCATTAACAAAGTACCGCTCGGCAGATATTATGTCGAAGTAAAGTTCATCGGATATGACAAAAAAGTTATCAATGATGTGAGAATTTTACCACAAAAGTCAAGCCTGGATCTGGGTGTGATCAAGATCAATCCTTCGAGTCAGCAGTTAAAGGAAGTACAGGTATCCGCAGAAAAACCGCCGGTAGAATACCAGATCGATAAAAAAGTTGTGAATATCAGTGACAACATGAGCAGCATGGGAAACAGTCTGGCACTGGCTCTTGAAAACACACCTTCCATCAACGTAGATATCGATGGGAATGTATCCTTACGCGGAAGCACCAATTTCCAGGTACTGATCGACGGTAAACCCAGTCCCTTGAGTGGAAGTGATGCGTTACAGCAAATTCCTGCCAGTGCCGTACAAAGTGTGGAAATTATTACCAATCCGTCGGCTAAATACGACCCGGATGGCTTAGGTGGGATAATAAATATAATTACCAAGAAAAAATCGCTGGAAGGATTCTCCGGCGCCGTTAACGCTTCTATCGGTACTCACAATAAATATCGTGAAGATGCTACCGTAACTTTTAAAAGCGATAAGTTTACGATCTACGCGGGCGGAGATTATATCAATGAGGACAGGACAGGAACCGAAAAACGCGTTTCCACTACCTATTTACCTGATACTACTCAGTATATCGTTAATAATGGTACAGGGGACTGGATCAGGCATGGTTATTCTGTGAAGGGTGGAATAACTTATAGCCCCAACAAGAATAACAGTTTTTCACTGGAAAGCCGCATCGGTAATCATGGTTTTGACAGAAAGGATTTCGGAAAATATCATGAATATTCAATGCCGGCGGACAGTGATTTATACTATTTAGATAACAGTAACGGTGGCCATAGTGAGAATTATACCGAATTTACGGCAACGTATGACCGTTCGTTCAACTCCCCGAAACATAAACTGACTACCTACGTGCAGTTTCGTCATTCGCCCGGGTCTTCTAATGACAACCAGGATGAAATCTTTACCGATAAAAATTTTAATCCGATAAATATTGACCCCTACCGTATCCGGACACCGCAATCCGGTAACGAAGTTCACTGGCGTCTACAATCGGATTACACCCGGCCCGTTGGCGATAAAGGAAAACTGGAAGCCGGCTACCAGATGAGAATTGACCGTGAAAATTCCGATTATAATTTCCTGGAATTCAACAATACTGAGAATGAATGGGTTGAAAATCCAATATTCAAGGATGCCATGAATTTCAGGCGTGATATTCATGGATTATATACTACTTTTTCTGATGAAATATCAACCTTTGGATACGAACTTGGACTCAGAGGAGAATATACGTACAGGAATGTACAAAACCTGAAGGCCGATCAGCCGGCCGTTGTCGATCGTCTTGATTTCTTTCCCACTGTTCACCTTTCGGAAAAAATCGGGAAACAGGATCAGATAATGGCCAGCTACAGCAAGAGGATCAACCGCCCTCATGGCTGGGATCTGGATCCATTTCCGCGGTATATAGACCCCAATACAACCCGAATAGGCAATCCTAAATTATTGCCGGAATATGTCGATTCCTACGAATTAAGTTACCAGAAAGGAATCGGTAATTCATATATCACCCTTGAAGGATATTACCGCATGACCAGAAATGGAATTACCCGTATCATGCAGGTACAGGATAACGGGCATCGACTGTTTACCAATGAAAACCTGAATAAAGAACGCGCCATGGGAGGTGAAGCCATGTTTGATGTACAATTTACACCGTGGTTCCATTTTAATGCAAATGCAGATGTCTACAAATACCAGTTGGAGGGTAACGCATCCGACACCACAGTTGTGGCAAAAAGTAATAATTCCAATTTCAGGCTCAATGCCGATTTTAAGATTACCCCGACAACCAAATTCCAGATCCAGGGATTTTACAGGGGACCTACGGTAACCGTGCAGGGCAAGCGTGAGAAATTTTGGGTTACCAATGCCTCCATCAGGCAGGATTTCTTTCATAATAAATTATCTGCGACTTTACAAATACGGGATATACTCGGAACAGGAAAATTCCGATTTGTATCCCAGGGAACGGGTTTCATGGACCAGTTTAATTTCGCCCGGGAATCGCAGGTATTGCGATTAACGTTGAGTTATCGAATCAATAACTACAAGAATAAAAACAGGGGGCCGAATGGTAATGAACAACAGCCTGCGGAAGACAGTGGCGGTATGATGATGGATCAACAATAAGGATTAAAATAATGGATTCCTGATATTTTTATTTCACGGCATTAATTTCTCCCTAGCATGCTGTATATTGCTTCATTTAATTACGTGCCCTGGATGATTGAATCTGAAAATGATTTAATTGAATTGTTGAAACAAGGTGATGAAGCAGCCTTTCGTCAGCTCGTGGAAAAAAATCAGGATAAGGTTTATAATACGTGCCTCGGGTTTATCCGCAACCAGGAGGAAGCCGATGACCTGACCCAGGAAGTTTTTATTGAAATATATAAATCAATAAACACGTTCAGGGGAGAATCAAAATTAACTACCTGGATGTACAGGATTGCAGTGACCAAATCGTTGGAATATCTGCGCTCCCGGAAACGTAAAAAAAGATTTGCGGTCCTGAAAAGCCTGGTCTATTCCGAAGATGAGTCTTTCAAGGATATACCGGATTATATTCATCCGGGCATATTGCTCGAGAACCAGGAAAGGGCAAAAATTCTCCTTCAGGCGATTGACAGGCTTCCCGAAAATCAAAGGATAGCATTTACATTAAGTAAAATAGAAGGATTGAGTTATGAAGAGATAGCCGCTATTATCGGCAAATCAGTAGCCTCTGTTGAATCCTTGATGCACAGGGCCCGGCTAAAGCTTCAGAACTATCTCTATAAATATTATAACTTATGAAATTTTAACATGGTAAATATCATAATTTATAATATCACAGCAAGTATTTTGAGTAATGGACATCTAAATAACTAAGGACCATGAAAAGGGTTAATTTAAATATCGACCATGAAGTGAAAGCAACACTTTCCTCGCTTGATAATATCAAAAGGGCGACGCCGAAGCCATTTCTTTATACCCGGATTCAAGCCAGGTTGCAGAAAACGCTGCATCAGCCGGTGATCTCCTTTATTCCGGGTTCTTCGCTCATTCGGGTAATCGTAAGTATTGTTATTTTTCTGATTATCCTGAATGCCTATACCGTATCTACCGTCCAAAAAACCGATACACCCACAGTACAGGCGGCATCGGTTGATGATTTACAGAATTTTATCGGTGATTATTATCAGCAAACTCCTACGGTTTATACCCTGGATGAATTAAACAATCAGTGATATGGCTTTTTTGTCAAATATTAAAGTCCTCTGGATAACCATCATTATCCTGATCCTCCTGAACCTGGTTACGGTAGGTGCCTTATGGGTGACCCGTACCCATAATCCGTATCCGAGATTTGATAAAAAACGACATAACCGTGAATATTTCCTTCATGATAAACTGAAACTGAATGCCGACCAGCTGCAGAAATACAAAGAAATAAGAATCAACCAGCACCATGAGCTTGGCGAAAAACAGGATTCTATCCGTTATCTCCGTGAAAAACTGATGTG
>CAYNCU010000032.1:0-24793 GCA_964395765.1 uncultured Roseivirgaceae bacterium
TTCATTCTTTTACAATTCAGTTACTTTCACCAAATGATTGACTTTACTGATCATTCCGGCCACCTGGGGAGTTAATTCCTTTTCCACAGTCCGGTTTATCCTTCCCAATCCGAGGGCCTTAATCGTCTGCCTTTGCTTTTCTGGCCTGCTGATGAGACTCCGAACCTGGGTAATTTTAACTTTAGTCATTCGTTTTATCCATTAAAAACCTTTGCAATTTCCACTCCCCTGTGGAGGGACACCGTAAATGCATCGCGCATATTGGCGAGCGCCTGGAAGGTAGCTTTTACCACATTGTGAGGATTAGAGGATCCCTTGCATTTTCCAAATACATCCCTAACACCAGCACTTTCCAACACGGCCCTCATGGCCCCACCGGCGATAACCCCTGTTCCGGGCGATGCGGGTTTTAAAAGAACGACGCCTCCTCCGAATTTACCGATAGTCTGGTGAGGAACGGTTCCCTTTAAAACCGGAACCTTAATCAAATTTTTCTTGGCGTCATCAATTCCCTTGGTAATGGCATCGGTTACCTCATTGGCCTTTCCCAGACCGTAACCTACCACACCATTACTATCCCCCACAACCACGATGGCGGCAAAGCTGAAACGACGACCTCCTTTTACCACTTTCGCCACACGTTTAATCGCCACCACCCTTTCTTTTAATTCGATTTCGCTTGCCTTTATTGAACGTACATTTTTTAATTGCATAAAATTAGAATTTTAGGCCTCCTTCTCTTGCACCATCGGCGAGCGCCTTGATACGCCCATGATATTTATAACCGCTCCTGTCAAAAACAATGGTCTGAATACCGTTGGCAACCGCCTTTTCGGCCAGTTTTTTACCTACCTCTTTGGACGAAACAACATTCACGTTTTTGCCCTTCAGATCAAGTTCCTTTGAAGAGGCTGCCGCCAATGTATGTCCATTCAGGTCGTCGATCAACTGCACATAAATATTCGTATTGCTTTTATATACACTTAACCGGGGACGTTCTGCGGTACCCTGGATTTTCCTCCTTATTCCAAGGTGTATTTTATTTCGTTTTTCAACTTTGCTGAAAGCCATAAACCAATTATTTATTTAGCTGCTGTTTTACCAGCCTTTCTTCGTACATATTCACCTCTGAACCGGATACCCTTGCCTTTATAAGGTTCAACCGGCCGCAGGGATTTGATCTTCGCGGCAACCTGTCCGATCAATTGCTTATCATTACTTTCAAGGATAATTTTCGGATTCTGGCCTTTTTCAATAATGGACTGTACTTTTATTTCCGGCGGGACCTTGAAATATACATGATGTGAATACCCCAGGGAAAGATCAAGTATGTCTTTATTAATCACTTCTGCTTTATATCCCACACCCACCAGTTCCATTTCCTTTACATAGCCTTTGGTTACACCGGTAATCATGTTATCGATCAAAGCCCGGTAAAGACCATGCATGGCTTTATGTCTTTTTTGTTCGGTAGGCCTTTTAACCGTCAGGTTATCATTATCAATCTTTACGACA
Organism: uncultured Roseivirgaceae bacterium; assembly: GCA_964395765.1. GTDB lineage: Bacteria > Bacteroidota > Bacteroidia > Cytophagales > Cyclobacteriaceae > DATDPY01. The sequence goes on from CAYNCU010000032.1 coordinate 1,516, forward strand.
ATATCCCGGTCCACATTTTGTTTTAATTCACCTTTGGGTCCCTTGACAGTCACCTGGTTATCATTACCCAGCGTGATGGTAACCCCCTGTGGTATGGTGATCGGTTTATTTCCTATTCTTGACATTTTCCAACCTTAATAAATGTAACATAAAACTTCACCGCCAATACCTTCTTTCCGCGCTTCTTTATCTGTCATAACACCCCTGTTTGTAGAAAGAATCGCGATTCCCAATCCGTTTAAAACCCTGGGTACATTATTCTTATCAACGTACCGCCTAAGGCCGGGGCTGCTTATTCTTTCAAGGCGTTGAATAGCGGAAACTTTGGTTTCCGGGTTATACTTAAGTGCTATTTTAATAGATCCCGGGATGCCTGAATCGTCGAATTTAAAATTCTGAATATATCCCTTGTCCAATAACACCTTGGTTATTTCCTGTTTTATCCTGGAAGAAGGCACCTCCACAATCCTGTGATTGGCCTTAATCGCATTCCTTATTTTTGTTAAATAGTCTGAAATCGGATCCATAAAATTCTGCTCAAAAAGGCTGCAAAGTTAGTTTATATATCATTAATTATCCAATTTACCAGCTTGATTTAGTAATCCCGGGGATCTTTCCCTGGGATGCCATATCCCTGAAGGCGATACGGGAAATTCCGAATTTCCGGATATATCCCCGCGATCTGCCGCTTATTTTGCAGCGGTTATGCAATCTTACCGGCGAAGCGTTTTTGGGTAATTTATCCAAAGCTTCCCAATTACCGGCTTCTTTCAGTGCTTTCCGTTTCGCGGCATATCTTGCCACCATTTTTTCCCGTTTAAGCTGTCGTGCTTTTATCGAAGTTTTTGCCATAAAAATCTATTTTCTGAACGGTAAACCCATTGATTTTAACATTTCATAGCTTTCCTCATCAGAGTGAGCAGAGGTAACAAAAGTGATATCCATCCCGGAAATCCTGCTTATTTTCTCAATGCTTATTTCAGGGAAAATAATTTGTTCTTTAATACCCAATGTATAGTTACCTCTCCCGTCGAATCCTTTTTCATTAATTCCGCGGAAGTCCCTTACCCGAGGCAGTGCTACGGTAATAAGCCTGTCGATAAACTCGAACATGATATCTCCGCGCAGGGTGACCTTTGCTCCGATCGGCATTCCTTCACGGAGCTTAAAATTGGAAACCGATTTTTTGGCCATTGTTGCCACTGCCTTCTGCCCGGTGATCAGGGTGAGTTCATCAACCCCTGCGTCCACCAGTTTCTTATCAGCCGAAGCTGCTCCGATACCACGGTTAATAACCACTTTTTGCATTTTGGGTACCTGCATGACGGTGCTGTATTTAAATTTCTCCATCAGCATAGGCACTACCTCTTTCTGGTATTTTTCTTTTAACCTTGGTTTATGCATTTTTAATTAATTCTCCGGTTTTTTTTGAATAACGCTGAAGTTTACCCTTTTCATCCGGTTTTCTGCCAATCCGGGTAGCCTCGCCGGTGCCGGGATCAACTACTTTCAAATTACTGATATGGACCGCTGACTCCTGCTTTTCTATTCCGCCATTCGGATGATTGGCCGAAGGTTTCAGGTGTTTGGTAACCATGTTGATACCTTCTACCAGGGCTTTGTTTTTATTATGCAGAACCTCCAGTACTCTTCCTTTCTTACCCCTGGAATTTCCGGCAATCACGAGTACCATATCTCCTTTTCTTATATGAAATTTCTTTGCCATAGTTATATTACTTCAGGTGCCAGAGAAACAATTTTCATAAATTGTTTCTCTCTTAATTCTCTTGCAACAGGTCCGAAAATACGAGTGCCTCTGGGCTCATCGGTCGGTTGCAGCAATACTGCGGCGTTATCTTCAAAACGGATATAAGATCCGTCTTTTCTCCTCACCGCATTTTTTGTTCTCACGATGACCGCTTTGGAAACAGTTCCTTTCTTAATCTGGCTTGTGGTAAGAGCCGATTTTACCGTTACAATTACCTTATCGCCGATGGAGGCATAGCGTCTTCCGCTGCCTCCCAATACCCTGATAACCAGTACTTCCTTGGCACCACTGTTATCTGCAACATTCAACCGTGTTTCCTGCTGTATCATGACTATTTTGCTCTTTCAACGATTTCTACTAATCTCCAGCGCTTGGTTTTACTCAATGGCCTTGTCTCCATGATTTTAACCGTATCCCCGATATTGCACTCATTCTTTTCATCATGGGCAGCGAATTTGCTGGTTCTGCCGATAAACTTCCCGTACATCGGGTGTTTGAATCTCCGGTGAACCGCAACGGTAATAGTTTTTTTCATCTTATTACTGATGACCGTTCCTACCCGCTCTTTTCTTAAGTTCCTTTCCATGGATATTATTTTTGTAATTGCGCTTCTTTTTCTTTTTCATTGATCAGCGTCATGATCCTCGCAATTAACCTTCTTGTTTCGCCGATTTTCATCGGGTTTTCAATCGGGGAAATGGCATGGGCAAAACGAAGCTTGACAAGTCCTTCCTTTTCCGCAACCAGTCTCCTGCGTAATTCGTCAAGTGTTAATGAGCGTAATTCTGAATTTTTCATGACCTATTCAACGTAATCTCTTCGTACAACAAACTGTGTTCTCAGTGGCAACTTTTGTGCGGCGAGACGCAGGGCTTCGCGGGCTTCAGCGGTTTTTACCCCTGAGGATTCAAATAAAATGGTTCCGGGTTTCACACAGGCCACCCAGAATTCAGGGGCACCTTTTCCTTTACCCATCCTGACTTCGGCCGGTTTCTTGGTCATCGGCTTATCCGGAAAAATGCGTATCCAAACCTGACCTTCCCTTTTCATTGCCCTGGTAATAGCAATACGGGCTGCTTCAAGCTGACGAGCGGTAATGAATCCCATTTCCAGCGATTTAATGGCAAATGTGCCAAAAGAAATCTCCTGGCCCCGGGTGGCAACGCCCTTCATTTTACCTTTTTGCGTTTTCCTGTATTTAGTTCTCTTCGGCTGTAACATGATAATGGTTATATTATCTTCTTCTTCTTCTTGGTCCTTCGGCCTTTCTTTTCCTGCCTCCTTCCGAGGTGGCAAGACCTATGTTCGGCGAAAGATCCCGTTTACCAAATACTTCTCCTTTAAATATCCAGACTTTGATACCGATCTTTCCGTATACTGTCTGGGCTTCCGATATGGCATAATCGATATCGGCACGTAAAGTATGCAGGGGAATTCTTCCCTCTTTGTATTGTTCCCTTCTGGCCATTTCAGCACCCCCCAACCTGCCTGAGACTTTCACTTTAATACCCTGGGCACCGACCCGTATGGCAGAAGCTATAGCCTGTTTCATTGCCCTCCTGTAGGATATCCTGGCCTGTAACTGCTGTGCAATCGATTCTCCTACGAGACGGGCATCCAATTCAGGTCTTTTTATTTCGTAAATATTGATCTGAACGTCCTTCCCGGTAATTTTTTTCAATTCTTCCTTGATCTTATCCACTTCCGTACCCCCCTTTCCAATGACAACCCCTGGACGAGCCGTATGAATAGTAAGCGTAATTCTTTTCAGTGTGCGCTCAATAACTATTTTTGATATTCCGCCCTTCGGTATCCTGGCGAGAACATAATTACGAATGTTCTGGTCCTCAATCAGCTTGGATGCAAAGGTTTTGCCCCCGTACCAATTGGAGTCCCAGCCCCTGATAATACCCAGCCTTAGCCCGTTCGGATTTACTTTTTGTCCCATGAATCAGAATTATTTCTTTTTCTTAGTTTTTTTCTCCTTTTTCTCCTTCGATTCCTCTGTTTTTTCTTCCACAGGTTTCTCCGTACTTGCGACCACCAGGGTTACATGATTGGAGCGTTTTCTAACCCGGTAAGCACGCCCTTGAGGTGCAGGCCTTACTCTTTTCAACATGCGGCCACCATCGACATAAATTTCTTTAATGAAAAGATCAGCTTCTTCGATCTTCTGATCTTCATATTTATTCTGCCAGTTGGAGATGGCCGATAATAATAATTTTTCAAGTTTTAAAGAGCCATGGTTCGGCTGATATTTTAAAATATTCAAAGCATGATTCACTTTCTGCCCCCTGATCAGGTCAGCCACCAGTCTCATCTTTCTGGGTGAAGTCGGCACATTTTTTAATTTGGCAACTGCTTCCATGGTATTTTCCTTATACTTTATCTTTTTTACCCGAATGACCCCTGAACTGGCGGGTTGGTGAAAATTCACCCAATTTATGTCCTACCATATTTTCCGTCACATAGACCGGGATAAATTTATTCCCGTTATGCACGGCAAAAGTATGTCCCACGAAGTCCGGTGAAATCATTGATCTCCTCGACCAGGTTTTAATAACAGACTTTTTCCCGGTTTCATTCATTTTACCGATTTTCTTAACCAACCGGTAGTCTACGTACGGACCTTTTTTTAACGACCTTGCCATTACTTCCTCTTACTGATTATAAGCGAATTCGAATATTTCTTACGTGATCTGGTTTTTTTACCTTTAGCATAAAGACCTTTTCTTGATCTTGGGTGACCGCCGGAAGCTTTTCCTTCTCCACCCCCCATAGGATGATCGACCGGGTTCATAGCCACACCGCGGTTCCGTGGTCTTCTTCCCAGCCACCGCATCCTGCCTGCCTTGGCATAGGTGATGTTCATATGATCGGCATTGGATACGGCCCCGATGGTTGCTGTGCAGACTGTCAATACCATTCTCATTTCACCGGAAGGCAGCTTAATGGTACAATACCGGTCTTCCCTCGCCAATAATTGTGCGTAGGTTCCGGCACTCCGGGCCAGTGCGCCTCCTTTTCCCGGCGATAATTCTATATTATGAATAATACTTCCCAGCGGAATATTGGCCAGCGGTAAATTATTACCTAATTCAGGAGCCACTTTATTTCCTGCCACTACAGTTTGTCCGGTTTTCAAGCCATCCGGAGCAAGGATATAAGACTTAGATCCGTCGGCATAATATAATAAGGCTATTCTGGCTGAACGGTTAGGATCGTATTCAATGGAATGAACTTTTGCCGGGACATCCTTTTTAGCACGTTCAAAATCTATGATCCTGTAATTTCTTTTATGACCGCCGCCGAGATAACGCATGGTCATTTTGCCGGTATTATTCCTCCCTCCGGAGCTTTTCTTCGGTTTTAATAATGATTTCTCCGGCCTGGACGCAGTGATATCATTAAAGACAGGTGCAATACGAGATCTTTGACCGGGGGTAACAGGAGTAATCTTCTTAACAGCCATGCAACACTAAATTAAATTCCGCTATAAAAATCAATGACTTCACCTTCAGCGAGTTTTACAATCGCCTTTTTGTAACTACTGGATCTACCGGCCATGATTTTCGTTTTGGAGTAACGAACTTTTTCCTTGCCGGGATACCGCATGGTGGTAACTTTTTCAACATTTACGCCATACATTTTTTCAACGGCTTTTTTTATTTCCACCTTATTGGCGGTTTTCACTACAACAAAGCCATACTTGCCTTTTTCATTCAGCGAGGTAACTTTCTCGGTCACTAAAGGTTTTATGAGAACACTCATAGATCTAACTCAATACTTTTTCAATCTTATCCAACGAACTCTCAAACAAGAGTATATTGTCGGCATGGAGCAGGTCATACGTATTAATGGAATCCGTATTAATCACCCTGGCGTTTTTTAAATTCCGTGACGACAGTATAATATTATTATCATTAGCCGGTACAATCAGGAGCGTCTTTTTATCTTCCAGTTTCAGGTCTTTGAGAAACTTAACATAAGATTTTGTTTTCGGCGCTTCGAGATTGAAATCTTCAACTACTTTAATTTCTTCGGATTTTGCTTTATAGGTCAGGGCTGATTTGCGGGCGAGGGATTTTACTTTTTTATTAAGTTTAAAACCATAGTCCCTGGGCCTGGGTCCGAATACGCGGGCTCCGCCGGGGAACAACGGTGATTTTATGCTTCCGGACCGGGCCCCTCCCGTACCTTTCTGTCTTTTTAGTTTCTTGGTTGAACCGGATACTTCTGATTTCTCCAATGTTTTATGAGTGCCCTGCCGCTGGTTAGCGAGAAATTGTTTTACATCGAGGTAAATCGCATGATCATTCGGTTCAATATTATAAATTGAATCGGCAAGGGTGGCCTTTCTGCCACTGCTCTTTCCATTATTTTTTAATATTGCAATCTCCATTGCCTTATTTCGCTAATACTATGTAAGAATTTTTTGCCCCGGGCACTGCGCCGCTTATCAACACGAGGTTTTTATCGGCTACAATTTTCATTACCCTCAGGTTGATCATTTTCACCTTATGGTTACCCAATCTTCCAGCCATGCGCAACCCTTTAAAAACTTTTGACGGGTCTGATCCGGCACCTACGGATCCCGGAGCACGCTGCCGGTCATGCTGCCCGTGAGTAACACCGCCAACACCACTGAACCCATGACGTCTTACCACACCCTGGAAACCTTTACCCTTTGAGATCCCAATGGCATCGACATAGTCGCCTTCCTTGAAAACTTCCTCAATCTTTACAACCTGGCCCAGCTCAATTTCCTTGTCGAATTCAATCCTGAAATTTCTGAATTCCACTACCTTCCTTTTCGGGGTAGTTTTGGCCTTTGCAAAATGTCCGCTAATCGGTTTATTGGAATTCTTTTCCTTCTTTTCATCATAGGAAAGCTGGACCGCGCGATACCCGTCACTTTCTTCATTTTTTACCTGTGTTACCACACAAGGGCCTGCCTCAATCAAAGTGCATGCCACACTCTTTCCTTCTGAGTCATAGAGGTTGGTCATGCCTATTTTTTTCCCAATAATTCCTGACATCTTTTATAATATTTACTGCCCAATAAGGCATTCCTTCAAGAAAGGACTGCAAAGGTATGCAATAAAACTTAATTTCAAAATAACTAAATCCAATTTTGGACTCTAAAAAAATGAGGAACAAGATTCTATTTCAGTTCCTCTATGACCCTGATAAACAGGATTATACCTTAATTTCCACATCTACCCCACTGGGGAGTTCCAGCTTCATTAATGCATCCACGGTTTTAGTGCTATTGGAATAGATGTCAACCAGGCGCTTATAGGTGCAAAGCTGAAATTGCTCTCTTGATTTTTTATTCACATGGGGGGAACGGAGCACCGTGAAAATCTCTTTCTCAGTAGGCAACGGAATCGGGCCGCTTACCACTGCACCAGTCGTTTTTACGGCACGTACAATCTTTTCTGCGGATTTATCCACAAGGTTATGATCATACGATTTCAATTTTATTCTTATTTTCTGTGTCATTTTATTGACCTTTTACATTTTCAATTATTTTAGCGGCCAGACTTTCAGGTACCTGAGCATAGTGCGAGAAAGTGAGCGTAGCCAGGGCCCTGCCGGAAGATATGGTCCTTAAATCGGTTACATATCCAAACAATTCCGCGAGCGGGACATCCGCCTTGATCACCTGTGCAGTACCTTTAACATCCATTCCCTTCATAAGGCCTCTGCGTTTATTTAAATCCCCAGTAACCGGCCCTGTATATTCATCCGGGGTAACCACTTCCACCGACATAATCGGCTCCAAAAGTTTAGGGCTTGCCTTCCGGGCAGCTTCCCTGAATCCGATCCTTGCCGCCAGTTCAAAAGAAAGAGAATCGGAGTCCACATCATGATAGGAACCATGGAATAGCCTAACTTTCATCCTCTCCACCGGATAGCCGGCTAACGGCCCGTTATTCATGGCTTCTCTAAATCCTTTTTCCACGGCGGGGATATATTCCCTGGGGATTACCCCACCAACGATATTATTGACGAACTGGAGGCCCATTTTATCATAATCCGCATCAGGTGGTCCAAGCTCGAATACAATATCAGCATATTTACCACGACCCCCGGATTGTTTTTTATATAATTCCCTGTGTTCAACGGATTTATTGATCGCCTCCTTATAGGCCACCATCGGGGCACCCTTGTTGATCTCAACATTAAATTCCCTTTTCATCCTGTCCAGGATGATCTCAAGGTGAAGTTCCCCCATACCTTTCAGTACCGTTTGTCCCGTTTCAGGGTCGGTTTCTACACGCAGGGTTGGGTCTTCTTCAAGCAACTTGACTATGGCCATGGACATCTTATCCTGATCTGCCTGTTTTTTAGGTTCTATGGCATAACCGATCACAGGTTCCGGAAAAGACATCGATTCGAGAACGATCTGGTGTTTATCATCCACTACCAGTGTATCACCGGTTTTAATATCTTTAAATCCTACGGCAGCCGCAATGTCTCCGGCTTCAACCGTTTCAATCGGATTTTGCTTATTGGCATGCATCTGGACCAGTCTTGAAATTCTTTCTTTCTTTCCAGTCCTCATATTATACACGTACGACCCCGCAGGCAGCATACCCGAATAGACGCGAATAAAACATAACCTTCCCACGAAAGGGTCGGTAGCGATTTTAAAAGCCAGGGCCGCGAACGGCTTACTGGTATCCGGTTCCCTTAATTCTTCTTTTTCAGAAACCGGATTTAGGCCCTTAACAGGGGGAAGATCAATTGGAGAGGGAAGGTACTCACATACGGCATCCAGCAAGGCCTGCACACCTTTATTTTTAAATGCCGACCCGCACAACACGGGAGAAAATGACATATCGATGACCGCCTTCCTTATGGCAGCCCTGAGTTCATCCTCGGTAATGGAATCGGGGTTATCAAAGAATTTTTCCAGTATCGCCTCATCATAATCCGCCACACTTTCCACCAGCTTTTGTTTCCACTCCATCACCGTTTCAATCAGGTCTTCAGGCACATCCTCCTCCATATAGGTCATGCCCTTATCCTCTTCATGCCAGATCACGGCTTTATTGGTAATCAGGTCGACAACTCCTCTAAAAGAATCTTCGGCACCAATAGGTACCTGCAGGGGAATGGGCCTGGCCCCGAGTTTAGTTTTGATTTCCTGCACCACGTTAAAAAAGTCGGCACCGGCACGATCCATTTTATTCACAAAGCAAACGCGGGGTACGCGGTATTTATCCGCCTGTCTCCAAACGGTTTCGGATTGCGGTTCAACACCCGAAACAGCACAAAATAAAGCCACCGCGCCATCAAGCACTCGCAATGAACGTTCCACTTCCACGGTAAAATCGACGTGACCGGGAGTATCAATAATATTGATCCGGTAATCCTTGGTGACATCAACCGGCAATCCCTGCGTAGTCGGGTATTTCCAGAAGGTGGTAGTAGCGGCGGAAGTAATGGTAATACCTCTTTCCTGTTCCTGCTCCATCCAATCCATAACAGCCGCTCCTTCGTGGACTTCGCCCATTTTATGGGTTATACCCGTATAATAAAGTATTCTTTCGGTAGTAGTGGTTTTCCCAGCGTCGATGTGGGCCATTATACCGATATTCCTCAGATATTTAAGATCTCTTATGGCCATTCGCTGGAATTAGAATCTAAAATGGGAAAAGGCCTTATTAGCTTCGGCCATTTTATGTGTATCCTCTCTTTTCTTAACCGCGGCGCCCTCACCCTTTGAGGCGGCAATGATTTCTCCGGCCAGGCGCTCGGTCATGGTTTTCTCATTTCTTGCAACTGCATATTTAATAAGCCATTTCATTCCCAGAGCAACTTTCCTGTCGGGTCTCACTTCGGTGGGAACCTGGAATGTGGCTCCCCCCACACGGCGGCTTTTTACTTCCAACGCAGGCATAATATTATTCAACGCCTTTTTCCAGACTTCCAGTCCGTTCTCACCGGCTTTCTGTTCCACGATAGCGATAGCATCATAAAAAATATTATATGACAAATTCTTTTTCCCTTTTTCCATCAGGTTATTAACGAATCTTGTCACCAAAGTATCGTTGTATTTGGGATCAGGAATTAAGATCCGCTTTTTAGGCTTCGTCTTTCTCATTACTTATGACTTAACTTTTGGTCTTTTTGCTCCATATTTCGATCGGCTTTGTAACCTGCCTTCTACACCGGCTGTATCGAGGGCCCCGCGGATGATGTGATAACGAACACCCGGCAGGTCTTTCACCCTTCCTCCGCGGATCAGGACGATGGAATGCTCCTGGAGGTTATGACCTTCTCCCCCGATGTAGGCATTCACTTCATTCCCGTTGGTCAATTTAACCCTGGCCACTTTCCGGAGCGCCGAGTTAGGCTTCTTGGGGGTAGTGGTATATACCCTGGTACAAACTCCCCTGCGCTGAGGGCAGGAATCCAATGCCGGGGATTTGGATTTAAATCCCTTGGACTTCCTCCCCTTGCGTATCAACTGTTGAATTGTTGGCATTTTTTTAGTTATAGATTTCCTGTAAAAATTCGGATTGCAAAAGTATTCATTAACAATTACTATCCCAAACAAATAAATAACCCTTTACGCTTCCCCTACGGTACCCCCGAAATTTATCGGAAATTTCGGTCCGTCATCGGTTTTTTTAATGGTACCGAAGGTTTCTTCATATTTCCTGATATTATCGAGAAGGGCATTTGAGAACCGCTTTGCGTGTTCGGGAGTGATCACAATCCTGGATTTGACTTTCGCCTTGGGAACGCCCGGCATTAAACGGATAAAATCAATAACGAATTCACTGTTCGAATGCGCGATCATTGCCAAATTGGAATATATACCTTCAGCAATATCTTCCGACAGCTCAATATTGATCTGATTGGCGTTTTGTTTAACCTCTTTTTTCTTGCTGTCTTCCATAGTCATTAAAGTTGGTGTTCCTTACTCCTTGAGAATTCTTCTTTCGATTCAATCAGCTGCTCAATTTCCTCTTTGGAGGTAACGATTAACCGGCTGTATTCCCTTATCCCGGTGCCCGCAGGAATCAGATGACCCACAATAACATTTTCCTTAAGGCCGATCAGCTCATCTGTTTTTCCTCTTATGGAAGCTTCACTCAGCACCTTGGTTGTTTCCTGGAAGGATGCGGCGGACAGCACACTCTGGGTTCCCAGGGATGCCTGGGTAATACCCTGAAGGGTTGGCATGGAAACGGCGGCTTGTGCGTCCCTCACCTGAACTATATGCAAGTCACGGCGCTTGAGACTGGAATTTTCATCCCTCAGCCGGCGTGCGGTAATGATCTGTCCCGGTTTTAAAGTTTCGGAATCTTTAGGTTCAATAACTACTTTTTTATCGAGAATTGCATCATTTTCCTCACGGAAATACCATTTATCAACGGTCTGGCCGGGCAGGAAATTGGTATCGCCCGGTTCAATGATTTCCACTTTTTGCATCATCTGGCGTACGATCACCTCAATGTGCTTGTCATTGATCTTAACCCCCTGTAGCCGGTAAACTTCCTGGATTTCATTGACCAGGTATTCCTGAACAGCGGTCGGTCCTTTAATGGCCAGGATATCAGAGGGCGTTACCGCGCCGTCAGATAACGGCATGCCTGCCTTTACAAAGTCGTTATCCTGAACCAGAATATGCTTTGACAAGGGAACCAGGTAGCGTTTCTTCACACCGTCCTTTGATTCAATGAATATTTCACGATTACCGCGCTTTATAGAGCCATAAGATACCACCCCGTTGATCTCGCTGATCACTGCCGGGTTGGAAGGGTTTCTTGCTTCAAATAATTCGGTTACCCTGGGTAATCCTCCGGTAATATCCCTGGTCTTGCCTATTTGCCTTGGTATTTTACAAAGAATCTGTCCGGCCACAATCTGTTCTCCCTTGTCCACAGCGATATGAGCGCCTACAGGGATGTTATACGATTTGGTAGGTCCACCTTTTTGAACAACAATGAGGGTCGGGTTTTTAGATTTATCCCTGGTATCAATAATCACTTTTTCTTTATGCCCCGTCTGTTCATCGGATTCATCCCGGTAAGTGATACCTTCCTCAATGGCTTCATATTCAATTTTACCCGGTATTTCTGAAAGAATCACGGCATTCCATGGATCCCAGAAACAGAGCTGATCTCCTTTCACGACCTTTTTGCCCGGTTTTACATTCAGGAATGCTCCGTAAGGCACGTGATTAGTGCTCAATTGTTTGCCGGTCTTTTCATCATTAATCCTTATTTCACCGGTCCTTCCCATTACTACCTCTGCATCCTTGCCGTCCGGATTCTTGGTTTTAATAATCCTTACTTCTTCGAATTCAACAACCCCGTCGAACTTTGCGATGATCTTGGCTTCAACAGCGATATTGGCAGCAGTACCACCCACATGGAAAGTACGAAGGGTAAGCTGGGTTCCGGGTTCACCGATGGATTGAGCGGCAATTACACCTACCGCTTCTCCTTTTTCCGCCATTCTTCCGGTGGCCAGGTTTCTTCCGTAGCATTTTGCGCAAATTCCCTGTTTTGTTTCACAGGTAAGCACAGAACGGATTTCTATATCCTCAATTCCGCATTCTTCTATCTTTTCAGCGATTTCTTCGTTTATTTCATCCCCCGATTTAACAATAAGAGTATCATTGAGAGGATCATAAACATCATGCACTGAAACACGTCCGAGAATACGTTCCGATAAAGGTTCAACAATATCTTCATTATCCTTAAGAGCCGTTACCGTTAGCCCGCGCAGTGTGCCGCAATCATCTTCATTAACCACCACATCCTGGGCCACATCAACCAAACGGCGGGTGAGGTAACCGGCATCTGCGGTTTTAAGCGCGGTATCGGCCAGTCCTTTTCTTGCGCCATGAGTTGAAATAAAATATTCGATCACATCAAGACCTTCCTTGAAATTGGAAAGGATCGGGTTTTCAATGATAGAACCCACTGAGCCCTGGATATTTTTCTGTGGTTTAGCCATCAATCCACGCATACCACCCAGCTGCCTGATCTGTTCCCGGGATCCTCTTGCGCCCGAGTGCATCATCATGTAAATACTGTTGAAACCCGTATGATTTTCCTCGAGTTCCTTCATCAGGGTATTGGTAAGTTGTGAATTGATTCTTGTCCAGATATCGATCACCTGGTTATAACGTTCGTTATCGGTGATCAGACCCATCAGGTAGTTGTTCCAGACCTGATCCACTTCCTCTTTGGCTTCCTGAATCAGGCTTTCCTTCGTTGAAGGAACAATGATATCGTCGAGTCCGATCGAAAGACCTCCCTTGTAAGCCATCTGGAATCCCAGTTCCTTAATATCGTCAAGGAATTTGGCGGTTTTGGCAACTCCGGCAATCTTGAATACATCAGAAATGATCTTCTGGAGTTTCTTTTTGGTCAGTAATTCATTTACGTAACCCACTTCTTCGGGTACCATCTGGTTAAAGAGGACCCTGCCGGCTACGGTTTCAATCATTTGGGATTCCATCTCCCCGTTTTCTTGCCTGATCTTTGCTTTTACCTTGATGTAAGCATGCTTGGAAAGAACGCCTTCATTCAGGGCTATGATCACCTCATCAGGGCTGAAGAATTTCATTCCCTCGCCGCTGACAATCTCTTCTTCCGTGCTCCTTTTACCTTTTGTCACATAATACAGACCCAACACCATGTCCTGCGACGGCACCGCGATCGGGGCACCGTTGGCCGGGTTAAGAATATTATGCGTGGATAACATAAGCAGTGAAGCTTCAAGAATGGCTTCCTGTCCCAAAGGAACATGAACCGCCATCTGGTCGCCGTCAAAGTCAGCATTAAAAGCGGTACAGGTCAGGGGGTGCAACTGAATAGCCTTCCCTTCAATCAGTTTAGGCTGGAAAGCCTGAATCCCCAGCCGGTGAAGGGTAGGAGCGCGGTTAAGCAAAACCGGATGTCCTTTCAGCACATTTTCAAGGATATCCCATACCACCGGATCTTTCCTATCCACTATTTTCTTTGCCGACTTAACGGTTTTGACAATTCCTCTTTCAATAAGTTTTCTGATGATGAACGGTTTGAACAATTCGGCAGCCATTGCTTTCGGCAATCCGCATTCATGCATTTTAAGTTCAGGACCGACTACGATCACCGAACGGCCGGAATAATCAACACGTTTTCCGAGCAGGTTCTGGCGGAAACGTCCCTGTTTTCCTTTCAGCATATCGCTGAGTGATTTCAATGCGCGATTTCCGTCGGATCTTACCGCATTCACTTTTCTGGAATTATCGAAAAGCGAGTCAACTGCTTCCTGCAGCATTCTTTTCTCGTTCCTGAGAATCACTTCAGGAGCTTTTATATCAATCAGTCTTTTCAACCTGTTATTACGGATAATAACCCTTCTATAAAGGTCATTCAGGTCGGAGGTTGCGAACCGGCCGCCATCCAGGGGAACGAGGGGCCTCAATTCCGGCGGAATAACAGGCACCATTTTGATGATCATCCATTCAGGCCGGTTTTCAATCCTTGTCCGGGCTTCGCGGAAGGCTTCCACCACTTTAAGTCTTTTCAATGCTTCCGCTTTCCTTTGCTGGGAAGTGTCGGTAGCGGCCTGGTGACGAAGATTGTAGGATAACTGATCAAGTTCGATTCTTTTTAACAGCATTTCCAGTGCTTCAGCACCCATTTTAGCGATGAATTTATCAGGGTGATTGTCGTCGAGCACCTGGTTTTCCCTGGGAAGCTTATCCATGATATCGAGATACTCGTCTTCGGTGAGGAAATCCATTTTATTAATGCCCTCACTTTCCTTCACACCGGCTTGCACCACAACATATCTTTCATAATAAATTATCTGGTCGAGCTTTTTCGTGGGGAGCCCGAGCAGGTAGCCTATCTTGTTGGGAAGGTTCCTGAAATACCAGATATGGGCAACCGGAACGACCAGTTCAATATGACCCATTCTTTCCCTTCTTACCTTTTTCTCGGTTACTTCAACTCCGCAACGGTCGCATATGATGCCTTTATACCTGATCCTTTTATATTTTCCGCAGTGGCATTCCCAATCCTTCACCGGGCCGAATATTCTTTCGCAGAATAATCCGCCCATTTCCGGCTTATACGTCCGATAATTGATGGTTTCCGGTTGGGTGACTTCACCATAAGAGCTTTCAAGGATCGACTCCGGTGAAGCCAGGCTTATTGTGATTTGCGAGAAATCACTGGTTATTTTTTTATTTTTTCTGAACGCCATTGGATATATCTCCTTTTTATGGAATTAAAATTTTATTCTAAGGTTAATTCGAGTGCCAGGCCTCTTAATTCGTGGATAAGCACGTTAAAGGATTCGGGCACACTCGGGCGGGGCATATTTTCACCTTTTACTACCGCCTCATATACTTTCGCTCTGCCCACCACATCATCCGATTTCACCGTAAGCATTTCCTGCAGGATATGGGATGCGCCGAAGGCTTCGAGAGCCCAGACTTCCATTTCACCGAAACGCTGTCCGCCGAACTGGGCCTTTCCACCCAGGGGCTGTTGCGTGATAAGTGAATAGGGACCGATAGAACGGGCATGCATTTTATCATCCACCAGGTGACCTAATTTCATAATGTAGATCACGCCGACGGTAACCGGCTGATCGAAACGATCCCCTGTTAATCCGTCGTATAGGTAGGTGCGTCCGTATCTCGGAAGTTTGGCATCATTCAATTCTTTTTCCACTTCTTCAAGGGTTGCGCCGTCGAAGATCGGGGTGGAATATTTCCTGTCCAGTTTCGAACCTGCCCAGCCCAGTACGGTTTCGTAAATCTGGCCCAGGTTCATACGGGAAGGAACGCCGAGCGGGTTCAGCACGACATCAACCGGAGTGCCGTCTTCGAGGAAGGGCATATCTTCTTCCCTTACTACCTTGGCGACAACGCCTTTATTTCCATGCCGTCCGGCCATCTTATCTCCTACTTTCACCTTTCTTTTCTTGGCAACATAAACTTTTGCCAACTGAACAATACCAGCCGGTAACTCATCCCCAACCTCCAGTGTAAACTTGTCTCTTTTGAACTTGCCGGCGATCTCATTCCTCCGTTTATTGTAATTCATCACCAGGTCAGCCACCATGCGGTTGGTTTTTTCGCTATCGGTCCAGTGGTCCTGGATAAGGTCCGAAATCAGGTTAACTTCTTCCTGTACGTTATAGGAACTTTCATCCCTGTATTTATTCTTTTCAGGGAAAAGGTTCTTCTGAATATTATCCTTGCTGAATTTTGTTCCTTTGGACATAATTTCGTCTCCGAATTTATGCTTTATCGATTTGCAGACTTTCCCTTCCAGCAGCTTGGTCATCTTCTGCATCATTCTCTTTTTCAATTCAATCAGCTCACCGGAATATTTTACCTTCAGCTGGTCAACTTCCTTTTTGGATTTCATCCTCAGGTCCTTGTCCTTTTTAGGTCTCG
Source organism: uncultured Roseivirgaceae bacterium (assembly GCA_964395765.1). Classification (GTDB taxonomy): domain Bacteria; phylum Bacteroidota; class Bacteroidia; order Cytophagales; family Cyclobacteriaceae; genus DATDPY01. The sequence goes on from CAYNCU010000032.1 coordinate 17,718, forward strand.
AGAACAACTTGGTATCGATGATCACGCCATCGAGGGAGGGTGCCGCTCTCAGGGAAGCATCCTTCACGTCACCGGCTTTATCGCCGAAAATAGCACGTAAAAGTTTTTCTTCCGGAGTGGGGTCCGTTTCCCCTTTCGGGGTGATTTTTCCAACGAGAATATCACCTTCCTTAACTTCAGCGCCGGTGCGTATGATCCCGTTTTCATCGAGATTTTTTACGGCTTCTTCACTTACATTGGGAATTTCGGAGGTGAGTTCCTCTTCGCCGCGTTTGGTATCCCGCACCTCCAGTTCATATTCTTCAATATGGATGGAAGTGAAAGTATCATTCTTTACGAGTTTTTCCGAAAGCACGATGGCATCCTCGAAGTTATAACCTTGCCATGGCATGAAGGCCACCAGCAGGTTTCGACCCAGGGCCAGTTCACCGTCCTTGGTGCCATATCCTTCGCAGAGGATCTGATTTTTTGACACCTTCTCTCCTTTATCGACAATAGGCTTCAGGTTTACACAGGTATCCTGGTTCGTACGCCTGAATTTCGTGAGATTATAGGTCTTTACTTCGTCATCAAAAGTGGTCAACAGCTCATCATCGGACAGGTTATAGCGAATCACGATTTTATCGGAATCCACATATTCGACCGTTCCGTGCCCTTCCGCTCTTATCAATGCCCTCGAATCAATAGCTACCCTGGCTTCCAGGCCGGTACCCACCACCGGGGATTGCGGTAGAAGCAAGGGCACTGCCTGACGTTGCATGTTAGATCCCATCAGGGCCCTGTTGGCGTCGTCATGTTCAAGGAATGGAATCAAGGAGGCCGCAACCGACACAATCTGGTTCGGTGCAATATCCATAAAGGCCACCTGATCACGGTCCACCAGCGGATAATCACCGCCGAATCTTGCCTTCACCTTATCATTAACAAAAAATCCGTCTTTCTTCAAGGGGGCATTTGCCTGGGCAATATTGTGCACATCCTCCTCCTCGGCGGTGAGGAAATGCACTACTCCCGACATTTCAACCTTCCCGTTGGTCACTTTCCTGTATGGGGTTTCAATAAATCCCATCCGGTTTATCTTGGCATGAACGCACAATGAAGAGATCAGCCCGATATTCGGACCTTCAGGAGTTTCGATGGTACACAAACGCCCATAGTGGGTATAATGCACGTCACGGACTTCAAATCCCGCCCTTTCTCTTGAAAGGCCGCCGGGTCCGAGAGCAGACATCCTGCGTTTATGAGTGATTTCCGCCAGCGGGTTGGTCTGGTCCATAAACTGCGATAGCTGGTTCGTTCCGAAGAAGGAATTGATTACGGAAGAAAGTGTTCTTGCATTGATCAGGTCAACGGGCTTGAAATCCTCATTATCCCTGACATTCATTCTTTCTTTGATCGTACGGGCCATCCTGGCCAGTCCTATACCGAACTGACTGTAAAGCTGTTCGCCAACGGTCCTGACGCGCCTGTTGCTCAGGTGGTCTATATCATCCACCACTGCTTTGGAGTTCATGAGCCCGATCAGGTATTTCACGATCAGGATAATATCCTGGGTGGTTAATATTCTTTTATCGAAGTCGATATCGATCTGCAATTTCTTATTGATCCTGTACCTTCCTACTTCTCCCAGGTCATATCTTTTATCGCTGAAGAACAGGCTTTGGATCAATTCCCTGGCCGTTTGTTCATCCGGTGCTTCCGTATTCCTGAGTTGCCTGTAGATCTGTTCAACCGCCTCCTTTTCGGAGTTGGCATTATCCTTTTGAAGCGTATTATAAATAATGGAATAATCGGTAATATTTACATTTTCTCTGTGAAGGATAATGGACTTATTGGAGGATTCCAGGATGGTTTCGATATCTTCCTTGGTAATTACAGAATCCCTTTCGAGCAATACTTCATTGCGGTCGATGGAAACCACTTCACCGGTATCTTCATCCACAAAATCCTCTGTCCAGGTACGCAGCACCCTGGCGGCCAGTTTTCTTCCCACGACTTTCTTCAAGTTGGTCTTATCGGCCGGAACTTCTTCCGAGAGGCCGAACAGATCCAGAATCTCCTTATCCGTTCCGTACCCGATAGCTCTTAGTAAAGTGGTTACGGGGAATTTCTTTTTCCGGTCGATGTAGGCATACATCACATTATTAACATCCGTTGCAAATTCAATCCAGGAGCCTTTGAAAGGAATAATTCTGGCAGAATACAGGCGGGTGCCATTGGTATGCATAGACTGGGCGAAAAACACGCCGGGAGACCTGTGCAATTGTGATACGATGACCCTTTCGGCGCCATTGATCACAAAGGAACCCTTTTCAGTCATATAAGGAATATTTCCCAGGAAGACTTCCTGCTCGATGGTCTCAAAATCCTCGTTATCGGGATCATTACAGGAGAGTCTTAATTTTGCTTTCAGGGGGACGGAATACGTCAAGCCCCTGTCAATGCATTCTTCCACCGTATATTTTGGCGGATCGATCAGATAATCTATAAATTCCAGAATAAAGTTTTCCCTGGAATCGGCGATGGGAAAGTTCTCTGAAAAGACTTTATATAGGCCTTCATCTTTTCTTTTTTCAGCCGGCGTATCGAGCTGAAGAAAGTCCCTGAAGGACTGGACCTGAATATCCAAAAAATCAGGGTAATCGATTACGGTTTTAATTTTTCCGAAATTAATTCTTTCGGTATGTTTTTGAACTGCCAAGGTTGTAAGATTTAGATAGACAACTTAAATAAGGAACAGTACTCACTACTGTCATTGGAATTTAGAAAAGAACCTTTGAATGGTATAAACTGGAAAAGACCTGACCGATAAGGCCAGGCCAATAAGGCATATTACCATTTACTGATAAATAAATGGTCAAATTAATTATTTAATTTCAACTTCTGCTCCGGCTTCTTCCAATTGTTTCTTTAATGCTTCAGCCTCATCTTTCGGAACAGCTTCTTTCACCGTTTTAGGTGCGGCATCCACAAGGTCTTTTGCTTCTTTTAGTCCGAGACCTGTAAGATCCTTAACCGTTTTAACTACTTTCAGTTTGTTGGCTCCGGCTGACTTGAGAACCACTTCGAATTCGGTTTTTTCAGCCGCTGCACCTGCCTGTCCACCGGCTGCTCCACCTGCAACCACTGCTACCGGTGCGGCTGCGGCGGCAGGCTCAATACCATATTCATCCTTAAGGATCTGTGCTAACTCGTTAACTTCTTTAACTGAAAGATTAACAAGTTGTTCAGCGAAAGCTTTTAAATCTGCCATTTTGCTACTAGATTAAATTATATTAATTGTTTTATTCTTTTTTATCGGATAACGTTTTTACTATTCCTGCGATTTTCTGCGGACTGCTCTGCAGGGCGGAGATCACCTTTTTAGCCGGTGACTGAAGCAGCATAATGATATCTCCGATCAGTTCTGCTTTGGATTTTAGCTGTGATAAGGCGACCAGGCTTTCCTCGCCGACATACAATTCCTTATTAACCAAAGCCCCTTTAAGCGAGGGTTTTTCACCGCCTCTTTTCCTGAATTCCTGGAGCAGAACCGCCGGTATTTTACCGTTTTCTTTCGAAAACAGGATTCCCGTAAATCCTTTTAAAACCCCTTTATTCCAGGTATCAACGTCCGTTTCAATGCGTTTTAAAGCCTTTTTTATAAGCGAATTTTTAAATACCTTAAATTCTACATTCTTTTCATAACAAAGTCTACGGAAAGAATTCACCTCCGCTACGGTTAATCCCGATGCATCGGTAAAATAGTAATGCTGATTTTCATTAAATTTTTTTACCAGCTCTTCGATGATTACTGCTTTATCTTCTTTATTCATGGCTATAACCCTGAAATACTGTTTTTATCAATAACGATACCCGGGCTCATGGTGCTTGACAGGGTAATACTTTTAAAATAGGTTCCTTTGGCAGAGGCCGGCTTCAGCCTGGCGATGCTGTGAAGGATCTCTTCCGCATTTTCGCGTATCTGATCCGGTGAAAAAGAAACTTTAGCGATCCGGGTATGAATAATACCGGCTTTATCGACTTTAAAATCGATTTTCCCATGCTTAACTTCTTTAACCGTTTTTCCGATTTCAAGTGTTACCGTGCCGGATTTTGGATTGGGCATCAGGCCCCTGGGACCTAAAATCCTGCCCAGCTTTCCCACTTTGGCCATCACCGTCGGCATGGTAATGATTACATCCATATCGGTCCAGCCTTCTTCAATTTTTTTAACCATATCGTCGAGGCCCACGAAATCGGCGCCTGCGTCCTTCGCTTCCTGTTCTTTTTCAGGAGTGCAAATCACGCACACTTTTAACTGTTTCCCTGTTCCATGAGGCAGGGCTACCACCCCTCTGATCATCTGGTCGGCCTTTTTAGGGTCGATTCCCAGCCTTATGTCAATATCAACAGAGGCATCGAATTTGGTAAAGGACATTTCCTTTAACAGTGCGGATGCCTCGGCAAGAGAATATTCCTTCCCGGGGGTCAACTTTTCCTTTGCCGCTTTGGTTTTCTTTGAAATTTTTCCCATTTCCGTTCAAATTACTTTTCCCAAGGAGCTGTTCCTGAAATTGTTATGCCCATGCTCCTGGCCGTTCCGGCAACCATTTTCATTGCCGATTCCATCTTAAAGGCATTCAGGTCAGGCATTTTAATTTTAGCGATCGCATTCACCTGGTCCCATGTTATGTTTCCAACCTTATTCCTGTTTGGTTCTGCGGATCCCTTTTTAATTTTAGCTGCCTCCAGCAATAAAACTGCTGCGGGAGGGGTTTTGATCACAAATTCAAATGATTTATCGGTATATATAGTGATCAGTACCGGTAATAATTGTCCTGTTTTATCCTGGGTTCTGGCGTTAAACTGTTTGCAAAACTCCATTATGTTAAGACCTTTGCTACCCAAAGCCGGACCGATAGGCGGCGAGGGGTTAGCCTGGCCTCCCCTGACCTGCATTTTAAGATATCCTGAAATTTCCTTAGCCATCGTTATTCAAGTTTTTCAACCTGCATATAGTTCAATTCAACGGGTGTGTTCCTGCCGAATATTTTTACCATTACATTCAGTTTTTTTCTTTCTTCAAAGATTTCCTCCACGGTTCCGGTAAAACCGCTGAAAGGCCCGTCCATCACCTTGACCGATTCGCCAAGGATAAACGGGGTTTCCAGTTTTTCCTGGTTATCCACCTCATCCACTTTACCGAGGATCCGGTTCACTTCCGCCTGTCTTAACGGAATCGGTTCCCTCGATGCGCCTTCGCTGGCACCCAGGAAACCTAAAACACCCGGAACGCTTTTTATGACATGATGAGCCTCTCCGTTGGTCAGGTCTGCCGATATCAAAACATATCCCGGGAAAAAGTTCCTTTCCCTTACCTTCTTCTTCCCTCCTCTCATCTCATAAACCTTTTCGGAAGGGATGAGAACCTGGGGAACGATTTCCTCGAATTTATTCCGGGCAATCTCGTTTTCAAGATAATTCTTGACTTTACGCTCCTGTCCGCTAATCACTCTCAGCACATACCATTTAAGCTCGCCCATCTGGTTGTTAATTAAAACGAGTTATAATAAAACGCCATCAGGTTCTTGAAAACAACATCAATGAGTCCTATCATCAGGGCAAAAATGATTGACGCTATAAGGACGAGAACCGAACTGTTTTGTAATTCCTTAAATTTCGGCCAGGTAACCTTATAACGAAGTTCCTGGTATGAGTCAATGACAAAATCTTTTAACTTTTTCATAATAATCCTGCTAGCACGGGTGGAGAGACTCGAACTCCCAGCCAACGGTTTTGGAGACCGCTACTCTACCAATTGAGCTACACCCGTGTGTCGCCCAAAAGGGCGGCAAAGGTAGTGAATCTTTTCCTTTTAAACAAATGCGTTTATTCAAAATAAACGCCTTTGACCCGTCCTTATTAATCAAGAATCTCCGTTACTTGCCCCGAGCCAACGGTACGGCCTCCTTCCCTGATAGCAAAGCGAAGACCTTTTTCCATGGCAATGGTGTTGATCAGCTCAACTTCAATGGTAATATTATCCCCGGGCATTACCATTTCCACACCCTGAGGCAAAGTGATTTCACCCGTAACATCTGTAGTGCGGAAATAAAACTGGGGACGATATTTAGTAAAAAACGGTGTATGACGACCGCCTTCTTCCTTGGAGAGGACGTAAACTTCACCTTTGAATTTCCGATGCGGGGTAACCGATCCCGGTTTGCAGATAACCATTCCTCTGCGGATCTGAGTCTTTTCAATACCTCTCAGCAATAAACCAACATTGTCACCAGCCTCACCCCGGTCAAGGATTTTACGGAACATCTCAACACCTGTTACGGTAGAAGAAAGGTTTTCTGCGCCCATTCCGAGTATCTGAACCGGGTCACCGGTTTTGATTACGCCGCGTTCAATCCTGCCGGTAGCAACGGTGCCACGGCCGGTGATTGAAAACACGTCCTCGATCGGCATGAGGAAATCCTTATCGATATCCCTTACCGGCTGAGGAATATATTCATCAACCGCCTTCATCAATTCCATCAATTTTTCAATCCATTTCGGATCTTTATTCAAAGCCCCCAAAGCCGAACCGCGGATGACAGGGATTTCATCGCCCGGGAATTCATATTCATTGAGCAATTCCCTTATTTCCATTTCCACGAGGTCGAGTAATTCTTCATCATCGACCATATCGCACTTGTTCATGAAAACAACCAGCGCGGGCACACCCACCTGGCGGGCCAGCAGAATATGTTCTCTGGTTTGCGGCATCGGGCCATCGGTTGCCGCCACAACAACAATTGCACCATCCATCTGGGCAGCGCCGGTAACCATGTTTTTCACATAGTCGGCATGTCCCGGGCAATCGATATGAGCATAATGTCTTTTATCCGTTTGGTATTCAACATGCGCGGTGTTGATAGTAATACCTCTTTCTTTCTCCTCGGGAGCATTATCAATAGAACCGAAATCACGATACTGCGCAAGTCCCTTTTCCGACAGGGTGAGGGTAATGGCAGCAGTGAGAGTGGTTTTACCGTGGTCGACGTGACCGATCGTACCTATATTCACATGTGGTTTCGAGCGATCGA
>CAYNCU010000033.1:0-24784 GCA_964395765.1 uncultured Roseivirgaceae bacterium
CGCTTTTATGGCACCGGGTATCATATCATGCTCGTAAAAAGCCAACGGTCCCGCCATAACTACCGCAATAAACAGGGTGTTAAGAATTTCAGAGACGAATAATCTGAATATACTGAAAATGGAACTGCAATAGATTTTACGGACTCCGATTTTATGATGGTCATTGCGTTTGTTTTCAAATCCATTAAAGGAAGGAAATGAGGATCATTGTAATCAGGTCGATAATTCTGGTCGACTGTGCTATATTCGATTGGAAGATTGAAGATTGAAAGTTGAAAATTGAAGTATATTGTCTTCAGCCCTAAACCTTAGCGCTCTCAGCACCTTTGCGTGAATCTGTCTTTGCATTAATCTGTCTTCGCGTGAATCTGCCTTTGCGAGAAATAATAAAACCCGTAAGCGGTTGTAATCTATTCAATTTGCGTTTAAATTCAGGCAAATTTTATTGAATGAAGCACTATAAACTACCCTTTATTCTGCTTATCCTGGCTTCGCTTATTGACCTGTATTCCTGTTCACAGAAAAAAGAACAGAAAAAGGAGGAGGTAAATTACACACAATACGTGGATCCCTTTATCGGTACGGGCGGCCATGGTCATACTTTCCCCGGCGCCACCCTGCCCTTCGGGATGGTCCAGGTAAGTCCTGACAACGGGCGTAGCGGATGGGACTGGTGTTCGGGCTATAATTATTCCTCCGATAGTATTTACGGTTTCAGCCAGACCCACCTTAGCGGAACGGGAATCGGCGACATGCTCGATATCTCCGTTCTTCCGACAACTCGTAAAATTCCAATTCACTATAATGATTCTCTCGATTTTGATATTCATCCGTATTTTGAAACCTTCAATCACCGTGACGAAAAAGCTTCTCCTGGATATTACAGTGTGATACTCAGGGGTTCCGGCATCAAGGCTGAATTTACCGCTACCTTGCGCGCCGCATTCCACCGTTATACCTTCCCTAAGACCGACACCGGGTCGCTCATCGTCAATCTCGGTTTTCATGAAAACTGGGACAAACCGGTCGATACGCACATTAAAATAATCAGCGATACCTTGTTAACCGGCTTTCGATATTCACAGGGCTGGGCCCGGGATCAGAAAGTATTTTTTGCCATGCGTTTATCGCAGCCCCTGGTCGGATTTTACGGCAGCGGTAAGGACACTTTATATATCCATGATAATAATTCCATCCAGGCCCCTTCTTCTCTTGCGATTTTAAAATTCAACCTGGCTTCCAATCCTGTCCTCATGGTTAAAATTGCGCTCTCCTCTGTTTCGGAAATGAATGCTCTGCTGAACCTGAACCAGGAATTACCGGATTGGGACTTTGATAATGTAGCGGAGGATGCACAAGATACATGGAATGACCAGTTGAAGAAAGTGGCCGTTACCGGCGCCTCACCCCGGCAAATGAAAATATTTTACACCGCCCTATACCACAGCATGATCTCCCCGAATACTTTGAGCGATGATAATGGAGATTTCAGGGGACCTGATGATGAAATCCATAACGATACGACATTCACCGATTATCACACCTTTTCCCTATGGGATACTTACCGGGCAGAACACCCCCTGTTTACTTTACTGAACCCCGACAAGGACAAAGATTTTGTATACTCTTTGCTGACTTTCTATAAAGAATCCGGCTTATTACCGGTCTGGACATTATGGAGTAGTGAAACCAACACCATGATCGGTTACCATTCCGTGCCCGTGATTGCCGACGCCTTTTTAAAAGGTTTATTGCCTGACAGCACAGGCGAACTAATTTTCAACGCAATGGTTGCTTCTGCTAACCAGACGGGCAGAGATGTTCCATCCTATATAAAGTATGGTTATGTGCCGGCAGATACCACTCTGGAATCCGTTTCTAAAACCCTCGAATACGCCTATGATGACTGGTGTATTGCCCAGGTGGCGAAAAAACTGAAAAAAACCGATGCCTATAACGAATACATGAAACGTTCGGAGAGTTACCGGAATTTATTTGACCGGGATGACAATTTTATGCGACCCAAACTTGCGAATGGGAAATGGAAAAAACCATTTGATCCGTTTTATGCCGGGGGAAATAACGATTACGTTGAAGGAAATGCCTGGCAGTATACCTGGTATGTCCCGCAAAACATTCCCGATTTAATTAATATGATGGGCGGTAAACAGGCATTTGCCGCAAAACTTGATTCCCTGTTTATTGTAAAATCAAAGGATACAACAAAGTCCGTTTCCGATGTTTCCGGCCTGATCGGGGAATATGCCCAGGGGAACGAGCCCAGCCATCACATTCCCTATCTGTTTAATTATTGCGGGCAGGCCTGGAAAACCCAAAAAACGGTCAGGCAGATCATCAATACATTTTATACGGACCAGCCGGACGGCCTTTGCGGCAACGAGGATTGCGGGCAGATGTCGGCATGGTACGTTTTCAGTTGCCTGGGATTTTATCCGGTGAACCCCGTCAGTGGAAATTACGACCTCGGCGTTCCTTTATTCCCGAAAACAGAACTTCACCTGGAAAATAATGAGACCTTTACCATCACTGCCAATCATCTGAACGATACCAATGTTTATGTGAAAAGCGTTAAATTAAACGGTCATCCCTATAACCGTCTCATCGTTCCCCATGATTCAATTATGGCAGGGGGAAGCCTGGAATTCGAAATGGCTGCCCAACCTGCTTCCAGGTAATTTCATTAAGGGTTTTTATCGACGCAAAATTTCAGATAAAGCCCTTAATTTGCAGGGACAGTCATTTATAAATTTATTCTTATGTATGAAGATATCGCTATCTGGTCGCAGGATTTCACCGTGACCCATTATTTTGTTGACCCCGACGGCCGTGCCTCCATACACGGACTGGCATTTTTCCTGCAGGAAGCAGCCCATCATCATGCCAATGCACGTTCGCTGGGTTTTGAAGACCTAATCAAGGATAATAAAACGTGGGTGCTCACCCGGCAGGCCATAAAATTTAACAGGATCCCTTTCCTGGGACAGGAGGTAAAAGTAGAAACATGGGTAAAGGATACAACCCAATCCTTTTCAATACGCGATTTTCATATCATAGGCCCGGATGGAGAAATTCTCGTGATCGCGCGAACTTCATGGATGATGTTTGATATTATCCAGCGGCGTCCGGTTAAAATCACCGAGGACGTACTGAACAAGATCCCGCTCACGCCCGGTCGGCTGAAAGAAGATTTATCCCTGGTTAAACTGAATCACGACCCTGTGGATTCCGACAATGAAATATTTCATGTCAAATACAGCGATCTCGACATGAATAATCATGTCAATAATATTACTTATGTACGGTGGATTATGGATGGATTTGATCTTTCATTCCGTAAATCGAATCGAATAATTTCACTGGAACTGAATTATCTCAACGAAGCGCTTTATGGCGATCCGCTTACCGCCAACATTACTTATAGTAAAAAAGATGATTTTTATCATACCTTAATAAGAAGGAACACAGATAACAAGGAAATCGCAGTAGCAAGAACAATTTGGAAAAATAAAAAAGGTTGATTTGATATAATGTTCCTATTTTTGCCATTCTTTATATCAACTTTTAGCAGTCATGAGAATTGGAATCTTAAAAGAACATGATGATACGCGGGTTTCTATGGTTCCTGAAGTTGCTTCCAGGTTAATAAAAGAAGGAAATGAAGTTTTTGTAGAGCAGGGTGCCGGGAACGAGTCATTTTTAAACGATAACGACTATATAGCTGCCGGTGTCCGGATAAAATCCAGGGAAGAAGTCATAACCGGCGCTGAAATCCTGATCTCAATTACGCCCATTCCGGAAAATGAAATCGGGAAACTCAACAAAGGAGCGATCTATGTTTCCTCTTTCCGGCCGTTTTCCGACCCTGAAATGCTCAACACCCTTTCCCATGCGGGAATTACGGCCTTCAGCATGGATAATATTCCAAGGATTACGCTGGCCCAGACAATGGATATCCTTTCTTCCATGGCTTCAATATCCGGATATAAATCTGTCATTATCGCCGCGAATTACTTGCCTAGGTATTTCCCGATGCTAACCACCGCCGCAGGAAGTATTCCCCCGGCCAGGATTCTGGTACTGGGTGCCGGCGTGGCTGGTTTGCAGGCCATTGCGACCTCCTGGAGGCTGGGCGCCATGGTGGAAGCCTTCGATACCCGGCTGGCAGCCAGGGAAGAAGTGGAAAGCCTGGGTGCCAAATTTGTAGAAGTGGAAGGTGCCAGGGACGATAAAAGCGCCGGGGGTTATGCCGTTGAACAAACGGAAGAATACAAGACCAAACAAAGGCAGCTCATTCACGATAAAGCCGTAAAATCAGATGTAATTATTTCTACCGCGCTGTTAAGGGGAAAACCAGCGCCATTGCTGATCACCAAAGAAATGGTGCATGGAATGAAACCGGGAAGCGTGATCGTGGATTTAGCTGCCTCGGCAGGCGGAAATTGTGAGCTCACCCGGCCGGGTGAAATTATTACCGAAGGGAATGTGACCATCGTCGGCATAAAAGACTTGTCTACCACCGTTCCTATGCATGCCAGCCTTCTGTATAGTAAAAATATTTACAACTATTTCAAAGTATTCCTGAAAGAAGGCAAGCTAAATCTCGACCTGGTCAGTGAGATCATGAAATCCAGTTGTATCGTTTACAACGGTGAAATAAAATATAATAAGTAATTGCAATGGAAGCTGTCATTCAATTTATTTCCCAGAACATCGTAATGATTTATATTCTCGTGCTCGGGACATTTTTAGGTACGGAAGTCATTTCCAAAGTCCCGACTGTTCTTCACACACCGTTGATGTCCGGATCGAATGCGATCAGCGGCGTGGTCATTATTGGTGGAATATTTCTTCTCCGGAAAACGGACCCCTCCGATTATATATCGCTGACCATCGGTTTTTTTGCCATTGCCCTGGCTACCATTAACGTGGTCGGTGGGTTCGCCGTGACGCAAAGAATGCTTGAAATGTTTAAAAAACGCAAAAAAAGTTAAACCGTGATAGATCCGATCCTAGATTTTCTCTACCTGCTAGCCATCACCTTATTCATCGTTGGACTGAAGCAGTTAAGTCATCCTGAAACAGCCAGGAAAGGTAACATAATTGCGGCGATCGGCATGGGTCTTGGAATTGTCGTTACGCTGTTTTATCCTTTCGAAGAAGCGACCGGGGGCAATTATAGCTGGATCTTTGCCGGCATGATCACAGGAGGTGTCATCGGGTACTTGTGGGCGGTAAAGGTTAAGATGACTAAAATGCCAGAGATGGTTGCGCTTTATAACGGCTTCGGCGGAGCTACCACTATGCTCATCGCCATTGTGGAATTAAATACCCTGTCTCCCCATACCTCTTTATTATCTTCCGGAGTGTTGGCCGATGTGTTTTCATTGGTTATCGGCAGTTTGACTTTCAGCGGTAGTGTGGTTGCCTATGGAAAGCTGGACGGCTTTCTCCGAGATTCCATTAAACTGCCCTTTCCACAACTATTTAATTTCCTGCTATTAATTGTCATCCTTGGAGGCAGCGTTTACCTGGTTTTACAGGATACATTGTTCTTTCCGCTGGTGCTGATATTGTTGCTCTTGTCGCTGATTTACGGGGTGACCTTTGTTTCTCCTATCGGCGGTGGCGATATGCCCGTTGTTATTTCTCTTCTGAATTCCTTTTCCGGGATCGGCGGGATCGGGGCCGGCCTTATTTACGGTAACCAGCTGATGATAGTCGGCGGGATACTGGTTGGTGCGTCCGGTATTTTCCTTACCCTCCTGATGTGCCATGCCATGAACCGTTCGCTGGTTAATGTGCTCATCGGGGGACTGGGAGCGACCACCCTGGCAGCCGGCCAATCAGGGGACAAGACGATCCGGGAGGCAGGGCTGGGAGATACCGCCATCCTGCTTAAATATTCAAACAAAATTATGATCGTTCCGGGTTATGGCCTTGCTGTTGCCCAGGCCCAGCATGCCTGTCATGAACTGGAATCCGTGCTTGAAAAAGAAGGAGTACAGGTGAGGTACGGCATACACCCGGTTGCCGGAAGAATGCCGGGTCATATGAATGTACTGCTGGCCGAAGCAAGCGTACCCTATGAAAAGCTTCTCGAATTGGAAGATGCCAACCATGAACTGGAAACTACCGATGTCGTATTGGTCATTGGCGCTAATGATGTAGTAAACCCAGCTGCCAAGGAAGACAAAGGAAGTCCAATTTACGGCATGCCCATCATCGATGTTGAGTTGGCGAAAAATGTAATCGTGATGAAAAGAAGTATGAGAACCGGTTATGCCGGTATAGAAAACCCGCTGTTTTACCGTCCTAAAACCAATATGCTTTTCGGCGATGCAAAGGACACGCTGAATAAGCTGAAGGCAGAGATAGCTAATGCCTGATCACTTAACCGGAGGTGAACTTTCAAAAATCGGCATTTTCATATAATTCCCCTCCGGGTCTACCTTATTCAAAATTTTTCGGTTCTCCTTAATAAAATCATTTAATGCCGTGATCTTGGTGTCATAATCGACTTTTTGAAGGATCAGGTTGTAATCCATACCGCTGAGGCTTGATTCCAGATCTTTAAATTTATCCTTCTTTTCTATTTCAGGTCGCGTATGGATATATTCCAGCAGGTCGTCGGTCAATTGAATGACCAGGCTGTCATAATAAGCGATCCTGTCATAATTGGCAATTGATTTTTGATCATAACGGGCAAACCGTATTGTATTAACGCGCCTGGCCAGGTTGTTGCCTGTAACGGTATCGTATTTCCCTGTATTGGAAGCTGCCTCGAGCAGGTTTTTCATGTATTCTATTTTCTGGTCATCTTCCGTGATCATGGTTTTCCATGATAAATCGGCATCGGTGGTCAAAGTTTTAAAGGTTGTTTTCAGAGAGTCAATATATTCAGCGGTTAATTTCGGGTTTCTTCTGCATCCTGCAGAAGACAGGCTAATGATCAAAATGATTAATAAACATTTGTAAATTGTTTTCATATTCATCCGTTTTTATTATTTGCGCTAATTAAGGTATTATATTTTTATACCTTTATGCTGCTGTGAAAATAAAAGAATATAAAAATTTCCATGAATTTATAATAAAGTTGCAACAACGGGTACACCTGTTGCTTGTTTTACCCATGATTATTTTTGTTTACCTGTTCATTAAAATAGAGAACGCCCGGTTTCACCCTTTTCTTATTGATAGTGTCCTTTTATATTATACCAGAAATACGGTGGCCGTATTTTCCTTCTTCGTCATTATGATCAGCTTAATTTATTATACCCGTAAAGTGAAACAAATCCGGCCCATAGGCAAATTACGGACAAAGCTCAATAAATATTATGCCACAGCTCTGACCCGGGATTACTGGCTGACCGCCATACTGATACTGAACGACATCGCGCTCGCGTTGACCGCCGAAAGGTTTTATGCCGGTTTTTTCGGGATTGCCCTCATCGTTATGTTGTCGGGTTACCCGGCCCATTTTAAGATTATCAGTACATTAAAGCTGAGCCAGGAGGAATCGGATCTGGCTATGAGCAAAGAATCCATCGAATAAGAAGTTCGAACCAATATAGTATTACCTTCCGGTCCCTCACCTGCATTTCCCATGGCTTGAGGTTATCGTATTATTTTTTTGGATAGTATGCGCTTTGTGCAGAGGGTAGCTAAAATCCTGCTCATAATAAAAACACAAGGAATTTCCCCTGCTGGCAAATTATTCTTCTATCGACGCGTCGTCCTCCGACAATTTATTTATTGCAGAAATCCTATCCAGTTTAGCGGCCAGCGACCTCGCTTCACTGATCAGGTCGGTAGGATAATCATTTAACTGCAGAATGGAAATGGCGTTACGATTGGTCAATTTACCGGGTTTCAGCTTAAAGTCGAAGCCGATGGACCCTTCGTCTACCTTTTCACTGAAATTATATAGATCGTATTCCTCCTGCAATAGTTCAGCCAGCTCGATATCGTGGGTGGATACGAACACAAAATTTCCGTTGATATTCAGTTTCGACAGTACGGCCTTTCCGGCTGCAATTCTTTCTACTGTATTGGTGCCTTTATAAATTTCATCGAGCAGGAATAAATTCATTGAATAGTCCCCTGCATATTTCAGCATATCCTTAATGGTGAGCACTTCTTCAAAATAATAGCTCTTATCATTCATCAGGTCATCCGATATTCTTATAGCGGAATAGATTTTTAATTCCGGCATAACAAATTTTTCGGCAAAACAGGTATTCAGCGTCAGCGCTGTAACGGCGTTGACACCGATGGTCCGGATAAAGGTGGTTTTTCCCGACATATTGGATCCGGTGATCAGGATGGAACGGTTTTCCAGCGTAAGCGAATTGGGCACGCATCCCGAAATTAGCGGGTGATAAACTTTTTCCACTTCGAGTTTTTTACCGGATTGTAAAATTTCAGGGTGACAATATACAGGAAGGCCATAACGCAGTGAAGCAATGGAAATAGCCATGTCATTCATACCGATAAATCGAAACAGGTTGTGGATGTGGGTCCGGGTGGAATCAAGGTGCTTCAGGATATTATAAAGGATCAGCGGTTCCAGCAGGAACATAATTTTTACCAGTTCGAGCATCGCCCAGGCTATGGAAGCAAGATCTGTATCCAGCTTAGCTTCGAGCTGGAAATAGGACATCCTGTTTTTTACTCCTTCAATGGCTTTCACAGATTCTTCCAGCTCCTTATCGCTGAATTCCAGTTCCGCCTGTTTCATCAGGCCCCGGGAAACTGCATAAAGCCTCAGCAGCTGGGGAACCGAACCCGTATATTGATACAGGATTTTTTTATTCATGTAGTGAACGACCAGGTTGGTGATGAACACCAGCAGGAAAATGAAGAAAGCTGGGAAAAAAAACGGGATCAGCAAGGCGGAAACAAGGCTTGTAAAGGACAAAAGACGGATGGTCGTTATGCCTACGGGCTGCTTGATATATTCATCCTGGAAAAGCGTTGTGATATAATAGGCATTCGTATGATTCAATTTCATAAGGAGTTTCCGGACCCTGAAACGGAGGGACTCGTTTTGTGCATAAAGCTGAGACAGATTTTCAATCTGACGGCCGGCATTTTTATTTTTATCAATTACCCGAAGCTTTTTATACAAGTACTGTTGCCCGATCCTTGATGTAGTCCTGTCAAGAAACTGAAAAAGTTCATCGAAGTTCAGGTCCTGACAGGTACGGTCTGAAACTACCTGGTAAGCATCCGAGTTATCTGTCTTCAGGAAATATTTTTCGATCTTCTCAAAATCGAAATAGTCGTCCTTCATTTTCCCGAAATCATTCTTAAATTTTAAGGCCAGTTCTTTTTTCGATAAAGCCATTGGAGAATTAATCACATTATTTAAAGGTCAGGCTTTACTTTCTTCAAAGCCTGATTCATCAAATATACTCAGGTCATTTTAAAAACGCGATTACAAGGCAACACATACTGACCTATTGCCGATCGGTTGGAAATGAGTACGCGGCAGCCGAAAAAGAAGTAATTGATAAACCGCCAATTGATTTGCCGGATTTTCGCTTCCCGACCAGCATGGTTTTACTTTTGTCTCAGTGACTGAAAGTTGATACTCCATTTATGAAGTTCGTCAAACAAAGTCTTTAATGCGGATTCTTGTTCTTCAGTAGGTTCAAAGTTTCCGTCCTTATCGATCTGCCTGATAAAAAAAGGAATAGGCACGGCTTCCGGTAGCGGCATCATTTTCAGATACGTCACTACGGGCTTGAATAACTGGACAGCCCGGGTACCGCCTGCAATGCCCCCATAGCTCACAAAGGCCACCGGTTTGTAGGCCCACTCATGAAAAAGAAAATCAAATGCATTTTTCAATGGCGCCGGGTAACCGTAATTGTATTCGCTCGTTACGATTATGAAAGCATCAGCAGATTCTATTTTATTGCTCCAGTTCTTCGTATGTATTTTTTCATATTTTTTTAGCCGGGGATGATTGGGCTCATCGAGAAAGGGCAGGTTAATTGCCGCCAGGTCAAGAAGTTCTGTATCGAATTCCTTGCGGGTATTTGCACGGTTCATCACCCATGAGGCGATAGGAGGCCCTTTCCGGCCAGCGCGGGTGGATGCCAAAATAATTTTCAGGTACACCATATTACTTTTAAAAAAATAATTGAGTTCACAATTCTTCAACAGGGTAATAACCGGCAATCATTCCGGATTGTTCATAATAATGCCTTCAGAACAGGCTTTAAATTCGTCCAATGGTGCCTTATCAAAAAAGTACCGGTTTTATTATTCGTTAAATCGCGGTTGTTATTCTTTACCTGAATATTTTATAACTCAGACCACAAGCGATGAGGATCTACCCATGATTTAAAATAGATATCGCGAAAACCGGCATATTACTTCTTATACATACGAATTATGGATAGAAAAACGTCAGTGATTCAGACCTGGTGAACCTGTCTGATTTTTTTAAGGATGATCTTTGCGTTGGGGTCTTCATGAAATATACGGTCCAGCTTATCACAGGCGAATTCAGGACACAGGCCGCAGGTTACATATCCTTTTCCTATGGCGCAATCCCTGATCTCACAGTTACCGCAGCCGGCAAATAATCTTCCGGTCCCGGCTTTGCATCCGTCACAATCCGAAATATCGGAAGCCTGAAGCCTTAATCCGTAATTTTCATAACAAAGATTCGCAATTGATTTCCGCATGGATTCACGGGTTTTACTGTCTTTTTCCCGGGTCGCCAGGAATATGGGACAACCGTCACAGATAAGTCCGCAATAGGATATTTGAGTGTTCATTGTTGTTCTTTTTAGGCCGGTAAAAATCTGTTTTATTTTCAGAAACCCCAGTTTAAAAAATGGCTTCTCTCTTATTATGTAAACCTTAATTTGAGGGAAAAAATTCCTGTAAAATGATAAATTATTCTTTGAATTCTTCTGGAATATTCCCAGCTTTCAATTTCACAATTTTAAACTGAGCGTAGAAATTATGTCTTTTGGCGCTTTTCTTATTTTTCTTCACGTAACAGGGGCATTATTGCTAGGCTTCATGGTCGGCCTGGAATGGGTAATGCTTATAAATTTAAGAAAAGCAAAATCACAGCAACAAGCAGTTACCTGGACCAGCCTGATGAAGATAATTGCCCGGCTCTCCCCTTTCACCTGGTTGCTGATCCTGATAACCGGATTTTACATGATGGCAAAAACATGGGGCATGGCCGGCTGGTTACTGACCAGTATTGCAGGCTGGCTGATCCTGTTTATATCCGGGGCAATACTCACTGCAAAAAAATTCAACCGGATCCTTAAGGAGATCGGAGAAGATGAGAGTTTTTCGGAAACGACCCGGAAACTATTAAACAGTAATAACCTTCTTGTTTCCCTGCAGCTCCGCACAGCCCTAACCTTAGGGATTGTTTTTCTGATGACTATAAAACCGGAAACCGTTATTTCAATGATCTCCTTAGCGATATTTATTATTGCAGGTCTCATCCCGGTAGGAAGAAAAAAGAAGATCACTCCTGCCGGCAACTAATCTTCAATTTATTACAAAATTAAAAGAAGTTCCCGATCCTGTCTGTTACCAGGTTTCGCCCCGCGGGGTTACCAGTAAAAAAATTATACATTTTATATAATTTTCTGCATCGGACACTGGCTTCCGTGCTTCCGGCTTCTGATCCGCGGTTTCTGGTCTCCGGCCTCAGCAATTTTCAGATTTTCTGCTATTTCATAAAACAATCATTAATTTTATGAAATTGGGAATATCATTGGTTGAGGCGGGATGGATGAATAACCGAATAGCTTTCAAGGGACATGGAAAAAGACGAACAAAAACTTTGGTATAAGGATGCGATCATTTACCAGCTCCACGTCCAGGCCTATTTTGACAGTAATGCGGACGGCATCGGGGATTTCAACGGGCTGATCAGTAAACTGGATTATATACGGGATCTGGGCGTCGATACGTTATGGCTGCTCCCCTTTTATCCTTCTCCTTTGAAAGACGGAGGGTATGATATTTCGGATTTTATGGATATTCATCCCTCCTACGGGACCCTGGGGGATTTTAAAAAGTTCATCCGGGAAGCGCATCACCGGGGGCTCAGAGTAATTACCGAGCTGGTGCTGAATCACACTTCCAACCAGCATCGTTGGTTCCAGCGGGCCCGTAATGCTAAAAAAGACAGCAATCATCGGAATTACTATGTCTGGAATGATTCACCGGATAAATTTAATGATGCCCGTATCATCTTCCAGGATTTTGAAACCTCCAACTGGTCGTGGGACCCTGTGGCCAAAGCTTATTACTGGCACCGGTTTTATTCACACCAACCCGATCTGAATTTCGATAATGAAAGTGTACATCGAAGTTTATTTAAAATTATCGATTTCTGGTTTGAGATCGGGGTGGACGGCCTCCGTCTGGATGCAGTCCCTTATCTTTATGAACGGGAAGGCACCAACTGTGAAAACCTGCCTGAAACCCATACCTTTCTGAAAAAGCTTCGCGCTTATATTGATTCAAGGTATCAGGAAAAAATGCTGTTGGCGGAAGCCAATCAATGGCCGGAAGATTCTTCTGCTTATTTCGGTCATGGCGACGAATGTCATATGGCTTTTAATTTCCCTTTGATGCCGCGGTTATACATGAGCATGAAAATGGAAGACCGTTTCCCGGTCATCGATATCATGGAGCAAATGCCGGAAATTCCGGATACCTGCCAGTGGGCCATTTTCCTGCGCAACCATGACGAGCTGACCCTCGAGATGGTAACGGATGAGGAACGGGATTATATGTATAAAAGTTTTGCCCGGGACCCCAAGCAACGGATCAACCTGGGAATCCGTCGCCGGCTCGCCCCGTTACTCGATAACGACCGCAGAAAAATGGAGATGTCGAATATCCTTCTTTTTTCACTTCCCGGCACGCCAATTGTTTATTACGGAGATGAGATCGGTATGGGCGACAATCATTACCTCGGCGACAGGGATGGAGTAAGGACCCCGATGCAATGGTCGTCAAATAAAAATTCCGGATTTTCCAACACCGATCCGCAACGGCTTTTTCTGCCCGTCATCATCAACTATGATTATCACTACGAGGCGTTGAATGTTGAAAACCAGGAAAGAAGCCAGTCATCCCTCCTGTGGTGGATGCGAAGGGTGATTGCCAAGAGAAAACAATACAAAGCATTCAGCCGTGGAAATATCAGGTTCCTGGATACGAACAACTCGAAAGTGCTTGCTTTTATCAGGGAATACGGAGATGAAAAAATTTTCGTACTGATCAACCTTTCCAGGTATTCGCAGGTGGTTAATATCAACCTTGCGGGTTATGAAGGCTATATCCCGGTAGAAGTTTTCAGCCGTAATGAATTTCCCGTGATCGAAAAAAGCGACTATGTGTTTCCCCTGCAGTTTAAGGATTATTTCTGGTTCGAATTGGTAAAACCCGAACATAATCATTCCAGCGAATGGGACGGCCAGAACCAGAATATAAGCTTTACCGTAAGTGATTGGAATAAAATGACGATCGCTGCAGATAAAGATTTTAACAAGATCCTTCTCAATTATGTCCGTAAAAATAAATGGTTCCGCAGAAGTAAAAATAAATTAAGGTCCGTTACTATCTCCGACTATTTCATGGTGGAAAAGGAAGAATTTCATTCCTTCCTGTTGCTCATCAATCTTATCTATATCGAAGGAAAAAACGAGAATTATGTCCTCCCACTGTCCATTTCCACAGGGGAAGAAGCAGCAAAAATCGTCAACGATTATCCTACCGCTATTCTTGCCAATATTGAAATCGGCGATATAGGGGGAGTTTTGTATGACGGGACGTATGATCCTGTCCTTCATGAAAAAATTCTCGATACTATCGTCTCGGGCAGCCGGATAAAAGGTAAAGCGGGCGTGTTGAACGGGAAACAGGGGAAATTCCTGGGCAAGCAAATAAAAAAGAAAGACCTCCCGATGGAATCCTATAATATCGGACTGGAACAATTCAACAGCACCATATTATATGATAATAAGTTTATTTTCAAAATTTACCGGTGCCCGGAAGAAGGAAAAAACCCGGAGATCGATACCTTGAAATTCCTTACTGAAAAAACCTCTTTTTCCCGGATTCCTTTCTATGCCGGATCAATCGCTTATAGCCGCGAAAATCAGGAATCCATCTACCTGGGTATGCTGGCCGGTTATATCCCCAATGAAGGAAATGCATGGAACTTCACACAATCTTTTATCGGTCAGTTCTTCGATAAAATACAGTTGACGAAGGACGCTATTCCTGATCCACCCGCTTCAGCACCCGCTTTATTGAATGATTATTCAATGGAAGATGAAGAATTATTATCGGGCATGGTAGATCATTTTTATCTTGAAATGATACGGCTTCTCGGCCAGCGGACCGCTGAAATGCACCTCGCCCTGACTACGGAAAAAACAGATCGGGACATGGTGCCGGAGCCTTTCTCATTGCTGTACCAGAAATCCATGTACCAATCCTTCCGCACCCTGATCAAAAGAGCTTATGCCGATCTTCGAACCGCGAAAAACCAGGTCCCGGAAGGGGACCGCGATACATTGCAAACCGTTCTCGATAACGAAACCATTTTATTGAACCGGATCAAAATGATACTGGAGTCCACCAAGATCAGGTCGATGAAAATCAGGATCCATGGAAATTTCCATCTCAAACAGGCGCTTTTCACCGGCAAGGATTTTATCCTTATCGACTTCGAAGGTGAGAAGGATCTCGACCTGAGCACCCGTATATTGAAATATTGCCCCTTCAAGGATATTGCCGGCATGATCCGATCTTTCCATTACGCGGTTTATTCCGGCCTAAACGAAAGGGAAATTATGTACCCGGGAAGTTCACCGCTACTGGAGCCCTGGCTGGAACACTGGTACCATCTTGTTTCCAATCATTTTTTAAAGTCCTACCTGGAAACAGCAAGGGATGCATTATTCATCCCGCGAGAAATGAACCAGATAGAAGGACTCATCAGGCTTTTTCTGATTGAAAAAGCGGTTTACGAAGCCGACCGGGAACTGTATAAGCGCCCCGACTGGATCAGGATACCGTTGAAGGGGCTGGTGAAAATCATTGAAGATTTAACTCTTTCTTAGCCCGAAGTCGTGTAATATGAGATCCCGTCGGAAGTTGAGTAAAATCGAAAGTCCGCAGACGGGGCGAGGCTCGAAGACGGTAGCTCGAAAATAATTATGGCTGACTTCGTTCTATTTCAATTGATTATCAATACTGAATTTCCCCGGCCCTGTTATCAGGATAGTGAGAAAACCCCCGATATAAGCCCAAATCAGTTCGGCATGGCCATCCATGAAGGAAAAATGATGAAGGAAAACAAATACTACCAGAAGGTTAAAAACAATGAGAAAGCTTGCCAGGCGTGTACCTAATCCGACGATCACCAGAAGGGAACAAATACCGTCGGTTAACATGGCGAAAATTAACCCGAAAGTCGGACCAACATGGATCGGGTCGGGAAAATGCTGCTGCATGCCGGAAAAATTGGTTAATTTTTCAATTCCGTGTTTTACAAATAAGCTGAGGCCCAGCATTACCCTTAACAGGAATAAGGCAAGATTATTATTGACCGGAATAAAACTGAGCGTAAGTATTTTTTTCATGGATGATGCGTTTGATTAAATGTCTTTCTATATTTCTTCTTTTACAACTGCCCAATACCTAGAAGGTTTATATTATCGGAAAATTTATTATACAATTGTAAATTTTATATTAATTCCTGCTTTGAATTTTTCCCGGGGGTAATGAGAAAGATCATTCACATCGACATGGACGCCTTTTATGCATCGGTAGAGCAACGCGATAAACCTGAGCTGCGTGGAAAAGCGGTGGCGGTGGGCTACGATTCCGACCGGGGCGTGTTGACCACCGCCAGTTACGAAGCCCGGAAGTTCGGCGTCCATTCCGCCATGGCAACTAAAATAGCGCGGAGAATGTGCCCGTCTCTTATTATCGTTCCGCCCCGGTTTGATGTTTATGAAAATGTTTCGCATCAGATCAGAAATATTTTTTTTGAATATACGGACCTTGTTGAACCTTTATCGCTGGACGAAGCTTATCTCGACGTGACCGCTAATAAAAAAAATATTCACTCTGCAACCTTGATTGCCAAAGAGATCAAGGCAAGAATCAGGCAGGAAACCGGCCTTACCGCGTCGGCAGGAATTTCCATCAATAAGTTTCTTGCCAAAGTGGCATCGGATATGGACAAGCCGAACGGGCTTTACCTTATTCCTCCGGATAATGCGGTGGAATTCATTGAGAAACTCCCTATCGAAAAATTTTTCGGCATCGGCCGGGTAACCGCAAAAAAAATGCACGAAATGGGAATACGGAACGGCCTGGACCTTAAAAAATTATCCGAGCCGGAACTTATTAACCGGTTTGGTAAAAACGGCAAATATTTTTATGCCATCGCCCGGGCGGAAGATAACCGGGAAGTGAACCCCGCCCGGATCATGAAATCTATCGGCGCCGAGAATACTTTTGCGAAGGACCTGATGGATTACGAGTCTGCGAAAGACGCCCTGGATGAAATTCTCGATGTTCTTTTTGAAAGGATGGAAAGATCGGAAACAATCGGCAAAACGCTCACGGTAAAAGTCAAATATGGGGATTTTCAGCAGATCACACGCAGTAAAACCATCCACGACTGGATCCGGACAAAAGATCAGATGAAAGCACTGTATCAGGAACTGCTCAAGGGCGTTGAGTTCAGAAACGGTATCCGGTTATTGGGACTTTCCCTTTCCAATCTTAATCATGAAATGGAAGATTCCGGTGAAGACAAGCAGGATCCGCAACTGACATTCGGGTTTTGAAGGAGATGCCCGCGGCATCCCAAAATTTAACCGCAAAGGGCGCAGAGAAGTCGCAGAGATGAATTGATCTTTATCTATTCCGGAATTAGGTTTCTGCGTAGCCACTGCGTTCCCCGAGGTTATCTATAGAATTTTCTCTATTAATCAATTTTATATATTTTTATTGAGAAATTATTTTTAATATAAATTTTACCAGCTATGAAAGAAAATGAAATTACCCGCGCGGTTATTAAAGCAGCTATTGAAGTCCATAAAAATTTAGGGCCAGGTTTGCTTGAATCATCCTATAAAGCATGTCTGTTTTATGAATTGATAAAAGAAGGTTTAAATGTAAAAAAGGAAGTTAGTCTTCCATTAATTTACAAAGATATCAATTTAGATTGCGGATACCGGATTGATTTGCTTGTTGAAAATAAAGTAATCCTCGAAATTAAATCAGTAGAATCTTTAAATGATATTCATATGGCACAAACACTGACTTATTTAAAATTATCAGATAATAAAGTAGGTTTATTAATGAATTTTAATGTCACAAGATTAATAAAAGGAATTAGAAGAATAGTTAATAATATCCAGGAGTAATATATTTTAATCGCTGAGGGTTCGGAGAAGTTGCAGAGATGAATTGATCTTAAATTATTCCAATATTAGCTCTCTGCGTAGCCTCTGCGTTCCCTGCGGTTAAGATTTTGTAGAAAACGTCACCGTTCCGTCACCGGTGCCCATAATCACCCTGCTGACCAGCTTGATAAAAAGTCCGTGCTCTACCAAACCGACAACGTTTTTTAGCCTCCCGGCCAGAATCACCGGGTTATCGATCAGGCCGAAGTCGGTATCGATAATATAATTATTCTGGTCGGTCAAATAAGGCTTGCCGTCCTTTTGCCGGATCGTTCCCGTCCCTCCCATTCGTTTTAACTGGCTGAGCACATAAGCTGATGCAAATGGGATCACCTCTACCGGAACTTTGAACCGTCCGAGCTTATTCACCTTTTTTGAAGAGTCGGCAATGATGATCTGTTCCTTCGTCATAGAAGCTACCACTTTTTCCCTCAGCAAAGCCCCTCCCCCGCCTTTGATCAGCGACAGGTCGTCTTCAAATTCATCCGCCCCGTCAATCGTAATATCAATGGTATCAATTTTGTGTATATCGATCATAGGTATATGCATGGAGGTAGCCAGTTGCTGTGTTTTGACCGAGGTGGGCACTCCTTGTATTCTGAGTCCCTGGCCGATCCTGACCCCGATTTCCCTGATGGCATAGTAAGCGGTAGAGCCGGAACCGAGGCCTACCACCTGTCCGTCCTTAACAAACTTCACCGCCTCCTTTGCCGCCAGTTCTTTTTCCTTTTCTTTCTGTGCATCATCCATGATTCGTCAATATTTTACTATATAATACCGGAATTATAAAGGGTATGTGAATTTTTACATCGACTGGCAATATGCGAATTAAGTTTCTTATCTCAAAGTTTAATTTTCAACCGTGAAAAATTCTTTTCAGTTACCAATCATGTTTCATAATAATTTAACAATGAAACGGATAATACCGGTCAGCACTATAATCCAGATCAACAGGAACAGAATACCAAATACCCAGTTATCCTTCAATCTAAGTGGTTGTTCCTTAGCCTTCGCCCGGCACTCAGCCAGGATATTTTCGGGTACCATTTTCAGGCTCAATGCAATAAGAGCAGGTACCAGGATCAGATCATCCAGGTAACCGATAACAGGAATAAAATCAGGGATAAGATCAACAGGGCTTAAAACATATCCCAGGGTAAAGGCAATTAATAATTTTGGTATAAGGCCGGTTCCCGGATGGCGATAGACATAATAAACCACCTGGATCTGTTCCCGGAGTACTTGGGCTTTGTTCTTTATTTTTCGGAGCAGATTCATTCTTTATGAAATATTTCAAAGATATAACCGGGAATTTAAAACGAAATTTTCTATTTCAGATTTATGATATTTGATAGAGATCCTGTTTTTAGCATTAGATGGAAGTAGCTTCAACGATTCTTACACACCCCTTAACTCCCCTTCCTCGCCTTCGCGAAGCCGCTTCGGCAGAGCAAGGACAAGAGTAAACAGATACTGCTCCATCAAATGACCCTTGTAGTTATACAAAGCTTATGATGTCCATCAGGTAAATATTCAGATTCCGGTAATAATCAAAATCTTTTTAAATAACAGGATGTACTTCCCCTCTCAGGATAGGTTCAGGGGTGGGTTATCCGGGATCTCATGATTGATTGACTAATATAAGCTATTGTTAATAATACCAACATTATCCTTATCATTATCGCCCTCCCCTCGTGAAAGGGGCCCGGGGGTGTGTTTGCGGGACGGGCAACCTGCCTATGAAGCCACTTCCGTTCCTCCTAAAATCACTTGATTTCTGATTTTTGAATGCAAAGGTCCTTTAAATTCCCACTTTATTACTGCGTCGCTCCAGGAGAAGGGTATCCCTCCATTTCCCGTTCTGCATGGCAATTCGCTCACGCCGGCCGATGATCCTGAAACCGAAATTCCGGTGAAGTTTTAAAGTTGCTTCATTTTCCGGGAAAACGGCAGAATAAAGGGTCCATATGCCGTTTTCTTCGGATGATACAATCAATTTTTCCATGAGCCTGGACCCGATTTTATTATTCTGATAGTCCGGATCGACGTAAATACTGATTTCGGCTACCCCGCTATATACTTTTCTTGGTGAAACCGGTGACAGGGCAACCCAACCGACTACCTTATCGTTCTCCTCAAAAACAAACCTCGAATGAATGTGATGACCGCTCTCCCATTCATGCCATGACGGAACCCGGATTTCGAAGGTGGCATTTCCTGCAGCGATCCCAAATCCGTAAATTTCAAGGACCCTCTCTTTGTCGCTGTCGATCATTTCACGGATCATAAGAAATGCCTTAGAAAATAAATGGTACTAACCTCCAGGAATTTTGCCGGTAATCGAAGTATTCTTTGCCGAAAGCGCCCGAGAGCATACGCTCTTCACTGCTGATCCTGTATAGGTAAGCCGCAAAGGTAAAGATGAAGATGAATATAAAAGTGAGATAATTCCCCGATGACAGCCCTGCCCCGGTCCACAACAGGATCAGCCCAAGGTACCCCGGATGCCTGATATATCTATAAATTCCATTTTTTACCAGACGCTGAGTGTCCCTGATTTTAAGGGTGCGGGTATAGGATTCCCTTAACGTCAGGGTAGCCGTTATCCTGATCATAAGGCCGGCTATCATAACAAGATTTCCTGCTAAGGGAAGAGCGCTGTCAACCATTATTGATAAACTTGATAAAGCGGAAAAATAATGCGAGAAGGTTAAACATAAAATATCCAGGGCAAAGGAAATGATCAGTACTTTGGTAGACCACCGATCCGACGCCAAAGCCTTAAAGCTTTTTGCTTCGCTGCCAAAACGTAAAAACCTGTCAATGGCGAAAAATAAGATGAGTAAAATATAAGCAACCGTCAGAGAGCTGAGATGAAACATATTTTGTATTATCTTTTCTTAATCCAGCCTGACACACATCCAGATCGCTTCCATAATAAGCTTACCGTTAAAAAATGCTTTCCCCGACTGCTTAATATATTTTTTACTTATTTTAAAATTATTTATTTCATAGTTCACTTTTTCGCCGAAAAGCACCCGCTCGTAAAAATCCGCTTTTTCAATATGGGCCAGGCCGAATAAACCCTCCGCCAGTCCCATTTTTTTTACGCCGGCACCGCCACATTGCACCATGGACTCAAGGAGAATCGTTCCCGGAATGAAGTTGAGTCCGTCGTATCGGGCGGACATGGACTGCTCCGCTCTTTCAAAAGTGCGGTTCCCTTTGACCGAATTTTCATTCACTTCGGTGATCTCGTCCAGAAACAGGAAAGGGTCCCTGTGCGGTATTAATTGTTCTATGTCCTTAATCTGGTTCATTCATTCAAAGATAATAGATTCCCTGGCCAATATAAATTACCAGATCTTAACCCTGACGCTATCGGGTCGCCACATGGCGTCCCCCTGTTTCACATGAAAAGCGGCATAAAATTCCGGCATATTGCTCAATGGACCCAATACCCTGAATTTAGGAGGTGCATGTTCATTGCTTTTCACCTGCATAGCCATGGCCTCTGGTCTTTGGTTTACCATCCAGGCAAGAGCATATCCCAGGAAAAAGCGTTGATCGGGAGTAAGCCCGCCGATCATTTCATGATTTTTATACTGGTCCGTTTTTTTAAAAGCCTCATAGCCCATCATGATACCGCCCAGGTCGGCAATATTTTCGCCCTGTGTGTTTTCCCCGTTAATATGAAGACTGTCCACGGCAACGTAATTGTTGAATTGCTGAACGATCTTTTTTGTCTTCGCATAAAATTTCGTACTGTCCTCGGCTGTCCACCAGTTTTTAAGGTTGCCGTTTTTATCATATTTACTTCCCTGGTCATCAAATCCGTGGGTCAACTCATGCCCGAAAGTAGAACCGCCGATGATGGAATAAAGCAGGGCGTCGTCTGGCAACTCATGTTCATAACCGGGAATCAGGATATTGCAACCGGGGATCACGATTTCATTATTGGAGGGATTATAATAGGCATTATACGTTTGGGGTTCCATATCCCATTCGGTACGGTCGACCGGCTTGCCATATTTTGAAATCATGTAATTAAAGTACCATTGATTGGCAGCCATTACGTTTTTCACATAGGAGGTGCGATCGATATTCAGGGCGCTCATATCCTTCCATTTATCCGGCCAGCCCAGCTTCATGATCACTGCTTTCAGTTTATCCAGTGCTTTTTCCTTGGTAGGTTCGCTCATCCAGTCCAACGCCTTGATCCTGGCAGCATATTCATCCCTGATGGCATTCCCTATCTCCAGCAGCTTTTCCTTGGTTCCTGCAGGAAGGTATTCGGAAACATAAACCTGGCCAACCAAATCACCGAGATCTCCGTCGGTTTCCATCACCACCCTTTTCCACCTTGGCCGGGGTTCCTGAATACCCCGGAGGTCCGTATCATAGAAACTGAAAAATTCCTTATAAGTACTGTCATCAAGGTAATTAAACATGCCTCTCACCAGCCTGTATTTCAGATAATCTTTCCAGGTTTTAAGCGGGACAGATTTCAGCATCGTGTTCAAGGCAGCAACAAATTCAGGTTGCCGGACTATAACCGAATCAACATTCTTTAATCCGCATTCCTTCATGAAGACCGCCCAATCAAAATCTGGGACCAAACCCGTTAATTTCCGGGATGTGATTTTATTATAATTTTTCCAGGGATCACGGGTATCTTCCCGTTTGCGGGAATGTTTTGCCAATGTTGTTTCAAGCTGCATCAGGTCCTGCGATGCTTTTTTTGAATCAACAGTATTATAGCCGATCATCCCGAAAAAACGGTCGAGATGTCGGGTGAATTCATCCCTTATTTTTTTTGAATGTGAGTCGTTATCCAGATAATAACTCCTGTCCGGCAGGCTCAATCCTCCCTGGCTGATGAAAACGGCTATTTTACCGGATATCTTATCATCCTGGCCGGCATAGAAACCGAACATCGAAGAACTTCCGATCTTCCTGAGATCAGCGGAAACTTTAGCCAGGTCACGGAAGCTTTTAATTCCATCGATCTCATCAAATTTTTGCTTTAACGGTGTGAGGCCGTTTTTATTGATCGTCACGCTGTCCATTCCCGTAAAATACAGGTCACCGATTTTCTGTTTGTTACTCCCTTTCGGGGCATCCGATAAAGCCGCAGAAGATTTACAGATATTCAGGATCTGGGTATTGATGGTATCCTGAATCATTTGCCATAATCCGTTCTGCTGTTCACTGGCAGGGATCGGATGTTCTTTAAACCATTTCCCGTTGGCAAAGTCAAAGAAATCATTGCCCGGGTTCACACTTGAATCGATATGTGAAACCAGCGGATCTTCCGGAACAGTGACTGTTTCTTTTTTAGGACCACATGCTGCCAGTAATCCGAAACCGATCATTAAAACAGCAGGAAAGGAATTATTTTTCATGTGTTGGAAAATTGAATTCACAAAGGTATTTATTATTCGGCAAATTAATGATTTGACTTAAGCTGCTTGTAAGGGCAATGGGAAATATTTTCAAACCTGGAAAAAGTTTTAATTATCAAACTATTCCCCGGCCGGCATTTCATATTTACTCCTGTCCAGTGTCTTTCAATTCCAGGTAAATATCACTTAAATTTTATTGACATTGTAACTAAAAATATTAAATATAAAAGGATGAATTCAATTATGTCCTGCAAAGGCCCGGAACCATGATCAATATATTCGATTTTATCACGCGGAGCCAATTATTCAAAAAGCTGGAAGTAGATGAACTACTTTTTGTCGAATATCACTGTATCGGCGAAGAGGAACGGATACGATACTGGACGGACTATAATGGCCTCGTGTATATTATTAAAGGCAAAAAGAAATGGGAAACCATTCACGGAACCTATTTTGTGAAAGCAGGAGAAGCGATCTTTATACGGAAAGGCGCCTGCATCGTGAACCAGTATTTCGATGAGGATCTTTGTGCCCTGGTGATCTTTACCCCGGATGAATTTATAAAAAATGTTCTGCAGCGCCATCCGCTGGAGTTCAATATGGAGAAAACTTCCCTGGCCTTAGATAATCTCATTCCCGTCAAAGTCGATGATATTTTATCTACCTGTTTTCTGTCCGTCTATAATTATTTTACACAATCGACAAAGCCGCCGAAGGAATTGTTAAAATTAAAGTTCACCGAACTCATCATCAGTATCATGGTGAGTCGTGACAACCTGCCGCTGGCATCCTGTTTTTCAAAAATCAACCGGGAAAGTTCAGTTTCCATTGAAGAAATCATGAATGAAAATTTCGCCTATAACCTGAAAATGGAAGAATTCGCCCGTTTGACGGCCAGGAGCCTCTCCACGTTTAAACGGGATTTTATAAAAATATTTCATGTGCCTCCCGGAAAATGGTTGACAGGAAAAAGGCTGGAGTACGCGAAATTCCTGCTGGAAACATCGACAAAAAATATACAGGAAATCGTTTTTGACAGCGGCTTCGAAAATACTTCGCATTTTTACAGGATCTTTAAAAATAAATTCGGAATAACTCCCCTCCGTTACCGGGAAAAACGACACATGAAAAGAATTGCCTGATGTTCACGAATGAAGCGAGAATTCCGTCCGGCTAGAATCTATCATTAAACAGCCCGATTTTTAAAACAAATTTCAGTTATTATCTGCGTAACGAAACGGGACGAGGTTAAGGAGTAAGAAAAACCTTAATGGCCATGAGAGGTAAATACCAGAAAAAAAATCAGGGAAAGGGTTGACCGAATAAGGCAAGTGGAAAATCAGAAAATACAGGAGCACTATTTAGTACATTGAGTACAACGGTTTCGAAGATGCGGTCGTTTTAATGCGGCCAATACATTGTTGTCTTTAGTCTATTTCTGGTTGTTGTTGAGTCCGACAGTGAATTCCTCCCCCGCCCCAGTTTATTGGCAATACATCGAGCGGTATAATGTCCCTATCGGGAAAATAATCTTTCAGTATTTTTTGAATTTTCTCATCTTTTTGTCTTTCAGTTTCCGGCATACCCTCTTTCCAGTAGTTAGAAACCAAAACAGCCCCGTTGGTGATTAGAAAGTTAGCATAATCAAGTACCGGAACATATTTTATAGTATCCCCAACAGTAAATTTACTTCTGGTTTCGGTCGGTAAATAATTTAAATAAAAAACTGACATAGTGGTTTTATACTCAAAAAGTGAATAATCAGGGGCCTCTACCGTAACGATCCGATATGGCTTTCCATTGGGTCTTTTAGCATGCTTCAATTGTTCCAGGTTTTCATTCAAAATCCGGTAGTCCTCTCTTAGTAAT
>CAYNCU010000034.1:0-24405 GCA_964395765.1 uncultured Roseivirgaceae bacterium
AATAAATCGTTACCCTACGAATGTAAAAAAATATTGCCTATTTATCATCATCGGGCTGGTATCGAATACCGCCGAACAGATGTAAATACACTACTCTTGAATAGCGAAATATAACAGGATGAAGTATCAGGATGGCCGGAATGGAAATACCGGCAAATAGCAGAACCGGGGGATCTTTGAATACCAGGAACATAAATATACCGACCAGGATCAGGATGAAAACCGTAAAGGCATAGCTCACGTACATGGCTCCTATAAAAAAGCCGGGTTCAATTTCAAATAATTGCCCGCAATAAGGGCAGTTCTTATGCATCTTCCCGAATCTCTTTAAATCGTAATAACGGAACGGGAAAATGTCTCCCTTCCTGCATTTCGGACATTTAGCGGATAAAATGGCATTAATCCTGTTTCTGGGCATGGATCCGGATCTTGTTCTTTGCCGCATTTTGCTTACTTATGCGAAACCAGAAAAAAGCGATTACGCCGGCCAGTACATAGGGAGTGAAAAACAAATAAAGGATTCCTGTATTAAGGGAGGCGGCAAACTGCACATGTCCCTTGCTGATACTATTCTCAACGGTAGCCCTGCACATGGCACATTGCGCCCAGGACATTGTGGTCGTAAAAAATAATATAATAATCAGAAACAGTTTTCTCACGGACCGGATTTTTAATAATAAGGCATGATCATCAGGTAAACAATAACACCAGTAACCGAAACATATAACCAAATAGGTAATGCAAATCTAACAATTTTTTTATGATGGTGGAATTTCTTGGTCAACGCGAAATAAAAGGCAAATAATACAAACGGAACAACCATAACGGCCATTACAATATGAGAAAACAAAATCAGGAGGTAAATGTTTCGCATATTACCCACTGCCGCTGCCTCCGTAAGATCCAGAAATCCGTCATGGTTGGCATCGCCGTAAATAGCCGGAGGAGTGGCATAATGATAGATTATGTAAGAAACCAGAAACAGTACCCCC
This sequence comes from uncultured Roseivirgaceae bacterium, assembly GCA_964395765.1. GTDB lineage: Bacteria > Bacteroidota > Bacteroidia > Cytophagales > Cyclobacteriaceae > DATDPY01. Next base: position 993 of record CAYNCU010000034.1, read on the forward strand.
ATGAAAAAAGAAGTGGTCATAGCCATCCTGTGCCATCGGATCTTTTTAAATTTTATCAGGATAAAACCGGTAATAAGGAAAAGCGTAGTCATTGCATTGACAGCGGCATGAAAGTGCGGGAGGAAGGAAATCCATGCGGCCGCATTGCCTGTCCCGTGATGTGTGAAAAGAAGGAAGGCTACCACCAGGGGGATGATAATGGAAATTAAGATCAATAATAGGTAAGGTACCTTTTCATTCTTCATGGTCTTCGATATTCTTCCTTAAGCAAAATTTTTATTTCAACGATCATCCGGTCATATTCATCAAAACGATCTGCCGGATAATAACCCCGTATCCTGCCTGCCGGATCGACCAATACCCATTCGGAATATAAACTGTCGGCCGGTAAAATTAATCCGCACCTGGCAAAATGGGAAACATCGTCGGGGGAGCCTTTTAAATAGAGGATGCCTTCCCCTGCTGTTAAATTTTTTTCAATGACAGAATCCGGCAGGTCATTCGGATAGACGGTAATTGCCTGTAAAGCGGAAGAAGCATGAAAATTATTCAGAACTCTTTTTACATTGGCATTAAATTTCATATGATTTTTCGCCGACAGGGCATCCGAAACGGAAAGGATTGAATATTTTCCACGCAGAAAAGTGGTATCTGTGAATTGTCCCTTTAAATCCCTGAAAAGGAAATTATTCACCCGGTAGGGTCCCTGTGGAAAATCACAAGCGGTATCGATTTTATGAACGCCGTTTTGATAATATACCGCCACTGCGTAGTGATTAACACCACAGTATTTCAGGAAAAGAAATAAAAAAACGGGCAGTAAAAGAACTATAAACAAGATAGCCCGGTTAATGATTTTATTGATCCCTTTCAAAAAATATTTTCCATTAAAAATCTACCGGCCTGTAAGTTACGAAATTTATCAGAATCGCATGTTAAGGACCGCAGCACCTTCCGTCAGCATCATCATGATAAAATAAACGATAAAGAAAAACGGCACCATAATGGTATAAATCAGGATCTTAACTTCGTATTTCAGATGCATAAATTCCGAAACAATATAAAATGCTTTCACCAGGGTAAGGGTAACAAATACGGCATAAAGAAGTATACCCCGTGGCACGGCAATCGCCAGAAAGAATTCACAGGAGGTAATAATACCGAGTATTACGGCAATCCGTACCAGTTTCCTTACTTTTTCCTTATTGACGGGAAGGGGATGAACCGTTACTTGTTCGCTTGATTCCATATTTATTTTTTTTTAAATCAGGTAATAGAATGTGAAAACAAATACCCAGACCAGGTCAACGAAATGCCAGTACAATCCCACTTTTTCAATCATTTCATAATGTCCCCTTTTGTCATAGGTGCCCACCACGACATTGAAAAATATTATGACATTCAGTAATACACCGCTGAAAACGTGCGTCCCGTGAAAACCCGTAATAAAGAAAAACAGGTCGGCAAAAAGAGGCGGACCGTATTCATTGGCATGAAGGTTGGCGCCATGGAAAAGGGTTCCGTCCAGCAGTACCATTCCATGCTCCGTTCCTTCAATAAAATGTGTCCATTCCCATGCCTGGCAGCTTAAAAAGGTAAGACCGCCGATAATGGTCCAGAACATCCATTTGGTAACATCTTTCCGGTCCATACGCTGTCCGGCTTCTACCGCCAGCACCATGGTTACCGAGCTTAAGATCAGAACAAAGGTCATAAATCCGACAAACAATAGCGGCAAGTGAATCCCCTGCAGAAACGGGGCTTCCTCGAATATCTTTTCAGGGATCGGCCAGTAACTCTGGGAAGGCACAAAGGCGGATGCCGGACCCTGGAAAGCCGGGTAACTGTAACGCAGGAATCCATAGGTTATCAGCAGGCCGGAAAAAGTAAAGGCATCTGATAACAGGAAAAACCACATCATTAGTTTTCCATAGCTCACATTGAAAGGAGATACCCCTCCCCGCCAGGGGCTTGAATGTTTGACATCTTTTTCGATTGCTGTTACTGCCATAACAAGTGATATTAATGATAGATATTAAGAAATATGAATAGATAGATCCAAAGGCCCCCCAGAAAATGCCAGTAAGTAGAACACATTTCCATGGAAACCAGGTTCTTTGAATGCACTTTAAACCGGTAAGAAGCGACCAGCATGATCAGCAGGAATATTAATCCACTGACAATATGCAGGCCATGAAGTCCTGTCAGAATATATAAAAAGGAGCCTGAAGGATTCCCTACCAGGAAAACATCTTCATGGACCAGCTGTACCCAGGAATAGTACTGGCCGGCAAGGAATAGGATTCCAAGTATAAAAGTCGCCGAAAGGAATAATTTGATCCGTTCAAGATTATCCTTTTTGGCGGCCCGGTAAGCCATTTGCATCGTCACGCTGCTCAGCACGATGATTCCCGAAGTAAGCCAGAATACAGAAGGCAATTTGAACTTTAACCAGTTGCCATCTCCCTGGCGGACTATATAAGCGCTGGTGAGGCCGGCAAATAACATCACAATGGCAACGATGAAAAGCCATACTATAAATTTCCGCGGGTTAACGGAACGCGTAGGATTCGGCTCCCTGATAATTTCAACGTGTTCCAGAGTACTCATATTTTATCAATCAATAAAGCGATCAGAACAACAGGTAAATACAGAAATGAACAATACATGATCTGTAAAGCAGCTTTTCTCGATTTATCCCTAACCAGTTTAATTGCAGGATAAATGAAAAGCAATCCTGCAATTGTGATTAGGATACAGGAAATAATTCCTGAAATTCCCAAACTGTAGGGGAATAAGCCGGCAGGGATCAACAGCATGGCAAATGACAGGATCCATACAGCAGTAAAAACATCCTTTGAGCCATTTCCCGGTAAAAGTTTAAAACCGGCAATTTTATAATCATCGTCAGCAACCCATGCGATGGCCCAGAAATGAGGAAATTGCCATAAAAACTGGATAAGGAATATGGCAAGGGCGGCAAGGGAAATAGTCCCGGTAGCTGCTGTCCATCCCAACAAAGGTGGTAAACCGCCTGAGATGGCCCCGATGTAAACCGCCACCGGCCCGACTTTTTTCAATGGAGTATAGATAAATGAATAGATAACAAAAGAAAGAATAGCCAGGGAAGTGGTGAGCATATTGGCATATTGCGCCAATAAATAAAAACCCGCCGAAAAACATATCATCGCAAACAATAATGCTTCTGTTACCGTCACCCTGAATGTCGGCAGCGGCCGGTTCATGGTTCTTTTCATCAGCTTGTCAAGATCTTTTTCCAGCACCTGGTTGATGGTCACACCGCTGGAAGTAATTAAAAATCCTCCCAATGAAAACAACAAAAGTCCGCTCCAGTGAATACTTCCTCTGTTGCCGAGAAGATAGCCCAGCGCAGAAGAAAAGGTAACCAGGAATGTCAGCCTGAATTTTACCAGTTCAAAATAGGCTTTTGCCCGGGCGGCGACCAAGGTATGAAGCGGATATGTTTCAGCCTTAATGTACATCAGACTTGAATTGCTTTTTTATGTTGTGAAATAAGGATGATAATGAACTGGATTCCGAATACCAGTATGGCGATCAGCAGGTGCACCGGCTGTATGGCGGCCGGCAGGCCCGTGTATGCCATGATGGCTCCCAGCATTATTTCAAGAAGGGTAAATCCCAGTAAAACTTTAGCAAAGGTCATCATCGTATGATCTTTAGCCGGACTTTTCATAAGATAATAAATAATGATTACCTGGCTTATCAAAACGACCAGTGAAAAGGACCGGTGAATGATAAAGGTTAATCCGGCCCTGGATATCCATAAGGACCTGGATTGAAAATTCATCGAAGCCGCAATGGTGTCGATGGCTTCCCGGACCTGTGTGCCCAGGGCAACCTGAATACCGAGCAATACGATGGAAACAATAAGCAATATTTTGATAACCGGTTGCGGGCTAACGGCAATCCTTTTATCTATATCTTCCTTCCGCGATAAATAAATCAGGTATATCGTGATGGCAACAATGACCATCGCCAGTAACATATGTACGGTTACCATCCAGGGAACGAGGTTGGTGGTCACCACAATGGAACCGATCCATCCCTGGAATACCACAAGTACCAGCAGGGCCAGGGAATAAATAAACAATTTTGGGTTATTCTTCCGTAAGGGAAAAGCGGCTAACAAGTTGAAAATAACACATATGCCAATCAGCGAACCTACCAGGCGATTAATATATTCGGTCCATGTTTTGTAAACGTTAAAACCGGTTTCGGCATCGATGGCTTTATCATTGCGTATCAGTTCCGCTTTATGTTTAAAGCCAAGCAAATCAAGGTACCTGGCAAATCGAAGGTTTTTATCATGCCTGTAATCGACGTAATGTTGCTTGTAATCCGGAGGAAGCTGCGCTTCGCTGGTCGGTGGGATCCAGCTGCCGAAACACTTGGGCCAGTCAGGGCAGCCCATACCGGAACCCGTACTTCTGACGATCCCTCCTACAAGGATCAGGAAGTATATTGCGATCAGCGTGATCAGGCTTATTTTCTTATAAAATCTCAGCTTCTTATTGTTTTACTTCAATAGGTTTCTCCGGTACATCTTCATCCTTCGCCAGTTCATTTTCATGGGGAAGATTGGATTCCGGTGTAGCCGAATAGGGTATATATTGCGGTATAAAATCCTCCTTGGCTCCCGGTTTGCTATAATCATAGGGCCACCGGTATACCACGGGAATGGCTCCCGGCCAGTTGCCATGCTTCGGATGGAGAGGGGTCGTCCATTCCAGTGTATTGGAACGCCATGGGTTTTGCGGGGCTTTGGGGCCCCGGAACATGCTGTAGAAAAAATTGAAAAGGAACAGCAATTGTGCGGCGAAAGTAACAAAAGCGGCAATCGTAATAAATGTATTCAGATTGGCAAAATGGTTAAAAGCATCAAAATTGGTAAATGAATAATACCGTCTGGGTACCCCGGCAATTCCCATGTAATGCATCGGGAAAAACACCATATAGATACCGACAAATGACATCCAGAAATGAATATATCCTAGTTTTTGGTCCATCATCCGGCCGAACATTTTCGGGAACCAGTGATAGACACCGGCGAGCATCCCGAAAAATGCCGCGCTTCCCATCACAATATGAAAGTGGGCAACCACAAAATAACTGTCATGCAACTGGATATCCAGGGCCGCATTTCCGAGAAAGATCCCTGTCAGCCCCCCGGAAATAAAGAATGATACCAGACCTATCGAAAATAGCATGGCCGGGGTGAATACGATATTTCCCCTGTAAAGGGTTGCCAGGTAGTTAAATACTTTTACGGCACTGGGTACGGCAATAACAAGCGTCATCAGCATGAATACGTCTCCCAGGAAAGGATTCATTCCCGATACGAACATATGATGCGCCCATACCACGAAAGAAAGAATTGTAATGGCCAGGAGTGACCCTACCATGGCGCGGTAGCCGAAAATAGGTTTTCGAGAATTGGTGGAAATAATTTCCGAGGTGATTCCCAGCGCCGGCAGAATCACAATATATACTTCCGGGTGGCCGAGGAACCAGAACAGGTGCTGGAAAAGCAGCGGGCTGCCCCCCAGGTTCGGCAATGCCTGTCCGTTGATATATATGTTGGATAAATAAAAACTTGTTCCGAAACTCCTGTCAAAGACCAGCAACAAAGCAGCGGCAAACAATACCGGGAAAGATAACAAGCCGACCACCGCGGTGAAGAAAAACGCCCAGATGGTAAGCGGCATTTTGGAAAATGACATTCCTTTTGTCCTCAGGTTGATGATCGTCGTGATATAATTGATCCCTCCCATCAGCACTGAGCCGATAAAGAAAACCATGGCTACGAGCCATAATGTCATTCCCATACCTGAACCGGGTATGGCTTGTGGCAAGGCACTCAAGGGCGGGTAGATCACCCATCCTCCCATGGCGGGACCGGTACTTAAAAACAGGGATATAAACATGATAACACTGGAGACGAAAAAGAACCAGTAGGACAACATGTTTATAAATCCGGATGCCATATCCCTTGCCCCCACCTGGAGCGGGATCAGGAAATTGCTGAATGTTCCGCTTAAGCCGGCGGTCAGAACGAAGAATACCATAATGGTGCCATGCATGGTCACCATGGCAAGATAAAAATCAGGATCAATTTTTCCCTGGCTGGTCAGCCAGTGTCCCAGCAAAGGGCGGAGCCATTCAAGATCGGCGTTCGGAAAACCAAGCTGCAACCTGAAAATCAACGAAAATATTCCGCCCATGAAGGCCCAGAACATCCCGGTAAATAAATATTGCTTGGCTATGATTTTATGGTCCTGGCTGAATACATATTTGGTAATGAAACTTTGCTTATGCTCATGAACCTCGTGAAGTTCATCACCGTGGAGAACGGTATCTTTAGCTTCGGCTTGCGTTGACATAGGTTAATTTTATATTAATCGCCAGTGACTTAATTATTTTCTTTTTTATCCAGACCGGTCTTTACCAATGCCAGTTCTTTCAGGTTGGCAGGAACCTGGGCCATATAATCCGGGTTCTGGGAGAGCCAGGGTTTCTGCTCGGATTTCCATTTATCATATTCTTCAGGAGTATCGACTACCACTACCAGGCGCATCGAGAAATGACCCCTTCCGCAAAGCTGGGAACAGGCTATTTCATAGTTGAAATCCGGATTCCCGGTTTCTTGCCGCATCTCTGCCGTGGTTTTGGTAGGAACAAACCAGAACCTTGTCTCCATTCCCGGAACCGCATCCATCTTCAATCTGAAATAGGGGCAATAAACATCGTGAATGACGTCTCTGGATCTTATTTTAAATAATACGGGCCTACCCTTGGGAAGATGCATTTCCATCGGTTCGAAATCGTCGAAGGATGCTTTATCGCGGAAATCGACACCCATTACATTCGTGGCATCGATCAGGCGATAATCATAATTGCCCAGCTTATTATCCTTTCCCGGGTATCTTATCTTCCAGGCAAACTGGTATCCCATGATCTCGACCGTCTCGGCATCGGATGGCGGCGTACTGGTAATTTTATTCCAAACTTTCATTCCTGTAAAAACCAGGATTGCCATCACAATGGCAGGGATGATAGTCCATATTTTTTCAATAGTATCGTTTTTAGGGTAAAATAAAGCCTTTCGGTCCTCCCGGTAATGATAGCGGAAGGAGAAAAAGAAAAGCAGGATCTGGGTAATGAAGAAAACTATTAACGTAATAATAGTGGTAGCCCAGAACATGTGATCCCAAAGAACCCCGTGTTCGGAGGCCACTGGCAGATTATATTTAGGAAATTCCTTGATGGAATATACCCAGAACAGGGTAATCGACAGGATCATGAACACCAACATAAGCACTGCATTGACCCGGTTGCTGGTGGTAACTCTTTTAGTAAGATTGCCTTTTGCGATTTCAATCAGGATATGTATCCTGTATAAAACCAATAAAATGGCAAGAATCAGGAAGATTCCTACGATGATGATGAATCCAATCATACAGAATTAAAGGAGTTTGTGAAGTAACTAATCTGCAATAATATATTTTTAAGTATGATGATGCAAGCTTTCTTCCAACATTGGATGGTTGTGAGGCACCAATGCCGATTGAGATAAGCCTTTTAACACCACATACAGGAACGCCGACGCATAAATTAAAATCATTCCGATTTCCATTAGCCCGAAGCCACCGTTTTGATGCAGGGTGCCCGGGGTTATCATAAGATAGAAATCCATCCAGTGACCGAATAATACTACAATACAAACGATTTTAAGAAATACCCCATGCCTCTTAGCGTCCCTTGTCATCAGTACAAGGAAGGGGACGAAAAAGTTGAGAAAAAGATTGAGGAAAAAAACCGGGTGGTATATTCCGTTTTTCATTCTGGCTACAAAATAAACCGACTCCTCGGGAATATTGGTATAATAGATGAGGAGGTACTGGGAAAACCAAAGATAGGCCCAGAAAATACTGAAAGCGAAAATAAATTTTCCCAGGTCGTGAAGGTGGCTTTCATTGACCATGGGCAGGTATCCGGCTTCCTGCAGGAATACAACCATCAGGGTTACTGCCGCCAGGCTGGCAGGGAACCAACTGGCAAAAATATACCAGCCGAACAAGGTGCTGTACCAGTGGGGATCAACCGACATTACCCAGTCCCAGGCAACGACAGAAGAGGTGACGGCATAAATAATAATGAAAATGGCAGACATCGGGATAAGTTTCCTGAAGTAACCTACGCCACCATTTATATCTTCTTCAAAATTCAGTTTCTTCATTGAAATGAACATAAAGACCCATAATACAAAAAAGATAATGGTCCTTATCAGGTAAAAAGGCAGGTTAAGGTAGGCTTGTTTTTCAACCAATTCATGGTCATAGTGCGGACTGGCTTTATCATATATTGAGGGATCCAGCCAATGGAAAAGGTGCCAGCCTGATGTGAAATTTCCGAGAAAGAATACGACCAGGAGCAGGACAAAAGCATATGGGAGCCAGTTCCCCAAAGCCAGCGGTACGCGAATAATTATCGCTGACCAACCCGCCTTGGCAACATACTGAACGGCAAAGAAAAACACACCTGTTAACGCTACCCCGATGAAATAAACATTATTGATCCATAATCCCGTGATCAGCCTTTGGGTCCAGTTATAAGTTTGTTCTCCCGGCATACCGGGTTCTTCAGCATGCCCGGTAAGTTTAAGAAGGAAGACTCCAAGAACTACCAGTATCAAACCGGCCAATCCGGCTATCAGCAACCTCCTTTTGAACTTGTCGGTAAATTCGTATTTTTCTTTATTCATCTTAAACTCAGATATCTACTGTTGTTTCTGTAATACCTGGACGTATCTTACAATTTTCCAGCGGTCTTGTGCCGGGATTTGTGAAGCATAACCCTGCATTCTCCTTATCCCGTAGGTTATTACATGAAATATATGTCCTTCCGAAAGTTTTGCAGTAGCCCCGGCATTGTAGGCCGGAACGCCTTTAAATACCACTCCTACTTTCCCGTCACCATGACCTTGTTCGCCGTGGCAGGGAGAGCAAAATACAAGGAATAACTGGTGACCATCCTCCACGATATCAGCCGTGGAATCCAGAGGATTTTTCAGTAACCGGCTTGCAAGGTCAACGCTGTCCTTGGGAATATGATACGGGAACCAGCCGTTTTCGGTCCTTCGTACCGTATGCGGCGGCGGTAACCGCAGGGTCATATTATGTGGATTATTGGGATTGGAATTATAAAATTCAGCATAGCCGTCATTATCGGACGTGAGCCATTGACCGGCATGCTTATCTTCAATCTGCGATAACGGTTCATAAGGGATCGAGTGATACATATTGGGTGCATATTCCAGGCCCGGATAACTATTATGGGCCTTGCATCCTGCTAAATAAACAATACCCGACAGTAGTACGACGATGTACTTATTCTTCATCATTGGCTTAATTCCGTGTTAGTCGAATGATTTTTCATTCACTTCTTCAGCACCTGAAGATTTAACAATATTAATTATTTCGTCCTTTGATTTATCGTTTGCCGAAATATCAACAGCCAGGACAAATTTGTCCTGCGTGATCCGGTTATCCATCAATTTCACTCGTTTGTAAGGTTTTAAATCGGCGATCACCAGGAAGGTGCCCACCATTCCCAGGGCTGCACATAATATCGTGAACTCAAAAGTGAATGGGATGAACGAGGGCAGGGGTGCAAAGTTTTTTCCGCCGATGATCATCGGCCAGTCATGCCCCATCATCCATTCCTGCATCGTCAGGGCCAGTGTTGTGCCGGTCATACCGAACAGGAAGGCAATAATGGGTAACCGGGTCCGCTTATGTCCGATGATTTCATCGATTCCGTGAATGGGAAAAGGGGAATACACTTCATGAATCTTTACTCCGCTTTCCTTGATCTTTTTTGCCGCATCGTGAATCTGATCAGGATCGCTGTATACACCTACTATGTATTGACTGGAAGCTTCCATTTTATTTCGATGTTTTTTCGTTGGACCCTGTAGCCTTAAGAATATTTTTTACTTCCATCATATTTACCACCGGGAAAAATTTTGCAAACAGCAGGAAAGCCGTAAAAAAGAATCCCAGTGAAAACAGAAATACGCCCACATCGTAAAACGTAGGATAAAACATGGCCCAGCTTGAAGGCAGAAAATCCCGGTGAAGAGAAGTTACGATAATCATAAATCTTTCCATCCACATTCCGATGTTTACGATTATCGACAGAATAAATGACACCACTAAGTTTGTTCTTATCTTCTTAAACCAGAATAATTGAGGAGAAATTACATTACATGTCATCGTTACCCAATAGGTCCACCAGTAAGGGCCAAGGGCGCGGTTTACGAAAGTATAATGTTCAGCCGGCACTCCCGAATACCATGACATGAAGAATTCGGTAAGGTAGGCGATGCCGACAATACTTCCGGTTACCAAAATGATAATGTTCATCATTTCGATATGGTATATGGTAATGTAATCTTTGAGGTGGAATACTTCCCGGGCAATCAACATCAGCGTCATCACCATGGCGAATCCTGAAAATATGGCTCCTGCAACGAAATAGGGTGGGAATATGGTAGAATGCCAGCCAGGCAAGACAGCAGTGGCAAAGTCCATGGAAACTATACTATGCACGGATAATACAAGTGGTGTGGCAAGACCGGCCAAAATCAGGGAAACGGATTCGTACCTCGACCAGCTTCTTGCTGCACCGTCCCATCCCAGGGCAAGAGCGCCATACGCTAACCTGGCGATTTTATTGGTTGCACGATCACGGATAGTGGCAAAATCAGGAATAAGACCGACATACCAGAAAACAAGCGATACTGTAAAATAGGTACTTACGGCAAATACGTCCCATAATAAAGGAGAGTTAAAGTTAACCCACAAGGATCCGAAAGTATTGGGTAACGGCAAGGCCCAGTAAAATCCAAGCCACAACCGGCCCATATGGAATCCCGGGAACATGGCAGCACAAATGACGGCAAAAATGGTCATTGCCTCTGCGGCACGATTAATTGACATACGCCAGCGTTGGCGGAACAATAATAAAATGGCGGAGATCAGGGTACCGGCATGACCTATCCCGACCCACCATACAAAGTTTGTAATATCCCAGGCCCAACCAATCGTTTTATTTAAACCCCACATGCCTATCCCGTTCCATAATAACATGGCAACCGCATAAAATCCAACACCCAGTACGGAAACAGTAAAAGCGACACCCAGCATCCAGGATTTGGATGGCTTCCCTTCCACCTGTTTACAGATGTCATTGGAAACATCGGTAATTGTCTTTCCTCCCGTTACCAGGTGCGGCCTGACCGTAGAAACAACTTCCATATTAACAATTAAGCTTTAATATCTTCAGAATCCTTATTCCTGATCTTGGCGAAATACCAGACGTTAGGCCGGGTATTGATTTCTTCCAATGCATTGTATGCCCGCTTTTCAGTTACCATCACCATTCCGTCTTCCTCCTTGAGTTTCAGGAGTTTCGACAATTTGCTTTCCGGGTCGTTCAGGTCGCCGAATAACAATGCGTTGGCCGGGCATGCCTGGGCACACGCGGTATTAATATCGTTGTCATTGGTCCTTCTTCTTTCTCTCTTGGCAGACAGCTTTCCGGCTTGAATACGTTGAACACAGAAGGTGCATTTTTCCATCACACCCCTGGAACGGACCGTAACGTCAGGGTTAAGAACCATTCTTCCCAGATCGTTATTCATAGCCAGGTTTTTATCGAACTGGCGATTTTCAAAATATTTGAACCAATTGAATCTTCTTACTTTATAAGGGCAGTTATTTTCACAATATCGGGTACCGATGCAACGGTTGTAAACCATCTGATTGAGCCCTTCACTGCTGTGTGAAGTGGCAGCCACAGGGCAAACCGTTTCGCAGGGGGCATTGTTACATTGCTGGCAAAACATTGGCTGGAATACAACTTCAGGATTATCGGCGGGAATTTCAAGTCCCTTGAGATCGTCAGGGGCTGCATTTGAGCTGTAATACCGGTCAATACGCAGCCAGAGCATCTCCCTCCGGTTAAGTACTTCCTTCGGGCCCACTACAGGTACATTATTTTCTACCTGGCAGGCGATCGTGCAGGTTCCACAACCTACACAGGAATTCAAATCCACCGCCATGCCCCAATGATGATCCGGGTAATCATGACCCCGCCACAATGTAATCCTGGCAGGGACAGTTTCACCGTCCACGTCTCCGTCTCCCAGTTTTTTATCCAGAGCATCAGGCACATGGATCTCGGGCCGATAGGACCTTTCCCAGCCATTTTTCGTATAATTGGCCAGTAAATCCTCCTGGATAATATTCTGGCGGTCCATATCCGTACCATGGGTCTGGATGCGGGGAACCTTGGCCCTCTCATCAACCAATTCTACTTTTATATTGTCTGTCATCGCCCATGACCAGTGATTTTCCTTCCAGGTCATAAACGGGTAAACATTCACCCCTATATTATTACCGACTTTTCCTGCTTTCTCCCTGCCATAACCCACTGCCAGTGCGACCGTACCTTTGGCCTGACCCGGCTGAACCATAATGGGAATTCTGAAGGTCTTTCCCTCAATGGTAAGGTTGGCGAATTTTGAGTTGATTTCATACATCTTCACTCCCATTTCCCTTGCCATGCTCATGGGAATGCTGAGGTAATTTTCCCAGCAGGCTCTTGTAATGGGATCGGGCATTTCCTGCAGCCAGGGAATGTTGGCATAATTACCATCACCCACTGATGGTTTGGTATAGAAAATAATTTCAGTCGTATTACTATCGGCTTTATAATTTTTGCCGATCCTGTCACTCAGCGAGGCCAGGTCCAGTGAAGGAGCACCAACAGGAGCCGAATTGGCAACCGGATATTCATATACGCCGTCAAAAAGACATTTATCCCAGAAATACTGAAAATCGGTAATATCTTTTTGCATTGTAAAATATTTGCTCTTCCATTGGTCCTTCAGGTAGGTGTAAAAATCGGAAACGTTCTCGCCGGACCACTTCAGTAAACTCAGTTGTACCTGACGGGTATCGAAAAGCGGAGTAATTCCGGGTTGCGAAAGGCTGAGATGGCCGAGAACCGGTTCGGCATCATTCCAGGATTCAAGATAATGATGATCCGGGGCAATGGCTTTCACCAAAGAAGTTGTCTCATCCATCCGGTCAGTAGTGCTCAGGGAAAACGATACATTTTTCAGGGCATCGGCAATTTCCTTGCCCCTTGGATGACTGTATACCGGGTTGGTGTTATAGAAAATCACGGCACCGACTTTTCCGCCTTTCAATTCATCAATGAAATCATTCATGGCAGCCTCATCTCCCTGGCGGAAAAATACCGGCGTGTTCATATCGATCGTCGTCCCGTAATTTCCCAGCATCTGGTTAATTCCATTCGTAATTAACTGGATATCAGGATCATTGGAGCCTGCCACCACGAGTGATTTACCCCTGGAAGCCCACAAGTTATCTGCCGCTTTAGCCAGGAAATTTATTCCTTCCATGGCAGGTGTATTCATCTTTACTGTGCCGGATTTTGCTGCTATTAAATTATACAAAGCTGCCGCGACAAGACCTTCCTGGGAAGGACGGATCGGAATCCTGTAATCGGCATTGGCCCCGGTAGTTGTCATGGTGGTTTCGAACTGGTAATGGCGGGACATTATTTTCTTATCAGGACCTACTTTCCTCGTCTCTGCATAATCATGAATGATTCCCGGAGGATTGATCCAATGGGTAAGAAAATCGGCACCGATGCTTACGATAACCTCGGCCTTATCAAAATGGTAGGAAGGGATCATGGCCTTTCCGAAACTCATTTTGTTGGCGGCAATCATACCGTGCATGCTGATCGGTTCATAAACAACCTGCTTCGTATTCGGGAATTTGGATATAAATCCGTCTATCACTGTTTTTGTTGTCGGACTGATGATCGTCGGGGTAACCAGCCTGATCTGGCCTCCCATGGCTGTAATGGAACCTAGTTGGGTAATGATTTCCTTATCCAGGGAATCCCAGTCCGTGGGCTTACCGTTTAACATCGGGGAAGTAAGGCGTTCCTTGTCATACAGTGAAAGTATCGAAGCCTGTACTTGCGGGGATGTTCCGCCCTTGGTGACTTTTGAATATTTGTTCCCTTCAATTTTAATAGGTCTGCCGTCACGGGCCGTAATCACGATGCTGCAATAGTCCCCTCCGTTAATAAAGCTGGACGCATAATAATTGGAAATACCGGGATCTACATCTGCCGGCTTGATCAGGTAAGGGATCGCATGCACCACCGGTGCTTCGCAGGAAGCCAGTGATGCAGCGGCAATGCTGAATCCCATCAGCTTCAGGAAATCTCGGCGGTTACTGATCAGTGCAGACTGCTCCTCTTTATCGGGATAATCCGGGAATTCATTTTTGTTTTGCTTTATAAATTCCGGATCATTCGCAAGCTGCTCTAAACTTCCCCAGTACCTTTTCTGCATTTTTTGCATCGAATTAATATTCTGCAATTTCAGTTATTAATAATGACAATTGGAACATTCCATCCCTCCTATATCGACAACAGTCATTGGTTTTTTGCTCACCTTATCGTGTAGCTTTACCAGCTTACTGTAATAAGGATTATCACTTTTTATCGGCGTCTGCCGGTGGCAATTGATACACCAGCCCATGGTGAGTGTATTATATTGCCGGATAACATCCATGGTTTCCACCGGTCCGTGACATGTCTGGCATTGTATTCCCCCGACATTATAATGCTGTGAATGATTGAAGTAGGCCAAGTCAGGAAGATTATCCACACGTACCCAGTTAATCGGCTGGTCATTCTTGACAGCGGCATAAATTTTCTGAATTTCAGGTTCCCATTCGGGATGATCCGGTGTTTTGGTGATCTGGCTATGACAATTCATACAAATATTCGCCGAAGGAATATTAGCGGATTTACTGCGCGTAACTCCCGTATGGCAATACTGACATTGAATCCCATAGGTTCCGGCGTGCACTTTATGTGAAAATGCAATCGGTTGCTTTGGCGCATATCCCTGTTGTACGCCTATATCATATAAGCCATCGATTCCGGTCTTGATAAGCAGCGTAAAAAAGATGAAAGAGAGTGCGAAAATTGTTCCCGGGCTCTTGAAGAATTTTCCAAGCTGTATGCGCTGGTTCAAAACCTCGGTTTCCTGTTCCTCCAGACCGCCTTTTTGTTTCAGGTACCGGGTCAGCGTGGTTACCAGGAGCAACAGCACGATAAGAATCAGGAACAATATAAACACCATTCCTGCCAGAATCGCGATTAGATAACCTCTGCCGATCCCGGTTTGGGCACCTGCTGCATTCCCTCCCGCCGGTGTGGTAGTGGTTGCGGCTACCTGGGGCGGGTTCTCTGTTTCATGCTTTATATAGGCTACTATTGATAATATCTGCTTATCGGAGAAATCAAAATTCGGCATTACCGTATGATTGAACTTCTCATCTAAAGTCTTCGCGTACGCATCACCGCTCTGAATCACTTTCTGCGATCCACGGACCCAGTTATAAATCCACGGAAGTTTATCTCTTACATACACATTTTTCAACGCAGGGCCAACTACCTGTTCCTCAACGGCATGACATACTTTACAATTATTTTTGAATAGCTCTTCGCCTGCTTTGATCACTGCAGGATCGGACGGAATACTGTCGGAGGCGAATCCAAACGAGCGGATAGATATGAAGGTGAGAAAAAGAAAAATAAAAAATGGAACATGTTTACTGAATCTGAGCAGTCTACTAAGGGTAAAACCTCCTGTCATATTATATGGTAATGTTATTCCAAATTAAAACCGGCACAAATGTAATTGTTGACTTTTATTTTTCAAATATTTTTTTTTCGAAGAAATTAAATGAGCATTGACAAAGTAATGAAAGCATCTATTATTCAACCTTGAATCGGGTTAAGTAATTTTTAATTCTCCTAAAATAGAACTAATTAAATTAAATAAAAAAGCTAAATCCTCAATTTTTAATTTAATCTATCGGGAGTTAAATGCTTAAACTTTCAAACTTATATCTAACAATTGAGTTTTTTTATTAAAAACAGAATAATTTAATTCACTAATGGTAAATTGTTCATGAATTCACAAAAACAGACAATTTTCATCCTTGGGATTCATGTAGTAAAGCAGAATTATTTTTATTCGAGTCGGCATTTATTAATTATTTTTGTTATTCAACTTTTAATTCCAGAGACATGGCATTTGATATCGAATTAATAAAATCAGTTTACGGGAGGATGGCGGAACGGGTGAAACAGGCAAAAAAAATCCTGGGCAGGCCCCTTACCCTTACGGAAAAGATTCTCTACACACATTTATATAATGGGGATCCGGAAAAGGAATTTACAAGGGGGAAATCCTACGTTGATTTTGCACCTGACCGGGTTGCCATGCAGGACGCCACCGCTCAGATGGCGCTGCTGCAGTTTATCCAGGCCGGTAAAAAGAAAGTGGCCGTCCCTTCTACGGTGCATTGCGATCACCTGATCCTTGCCAAAAGCGGGGCCAAGGAGGACCTGGCAACTTCCCTGGGCGCCAATAAAGAAGTATTCGATTTTCTTGAATCCGTTTCTGCGAAATACGGGATCGGGTTCTGGAAACCGGGTGCAGGAATCATTCACCAGGTGGTGCTGGAAAATTATGCCTTTCCCGGGGGAATGATGATCGGCACGGATTCCCACACCGTAAATGCCGGTGGTTTGGGGATGATCGCCATAGGCGTGGGAGGTGCCGATGCCGTGGATGTTATGGCAGGCATGGCATGGGAGCTGAAATTCCCGAAACTCATCGGTGTAAAATTGACAGGAAAATTAAACGGCTGGGCAGCGCCTAAGGATGTGATCCTGAAAGTAGCCGGTATTCTTACCGTAAAAGGAGGAACCGGCTGTATCGTAGAATATTTTGGTGAAGGTGCGAGGAGTCTTTCCTGTACCGGCAAGGGAACCATTTGCAATATGGGCGCCGAAATCGGAGCTACCACTTCTACTTTCGGATATGATGAAAAGATGGAAATTTACCTGCGGGGAACGGCAAGGGCTGATGTGGCTGATCTTGCCGATAAAATAAAAGATGACCTGACCGGTGACCCGGAAGTATACGAAAACCCTGAAAAATATTTTGACCAGGTAATTGAAATAAACCTGTCGGAACTGGAACCGCATATCAACGGACCCTATACGCCGGACCGTGCCACTCCGCTAAGCAAGTTCGCCGAGGAAGTAAAGAAAAACGGCTGGCCCGCCAAACTGGAAGTAGGCCTGATAGGATCCTGCACCAATTCCTCCTATGAGGATATCAGCCGTTCCGCTTCCGTTGCCAAACAAGCGGTTGACAAAAAGTTGAAAGCCAGGTCCGAATTTACCGTCACCCCGGGTTCAGAACAGGTAAGGTTTACGGTCAACCGGGATGGTTACCTGCAAATGTTTGAAAACATGGGGGGGGTGGTCCTGGCCAACGCCTGCGGACCTTGCATCGGCCAATGGGCCCGGCACACCAACAATCCCGACAAGAAAAATTCAATCATCACTTCCTTTAACCGGAATTTCGCTAAAAGAAATGACGGCAATCCGAACACGCATGCTTTTGTCGCCTCACCGGAAATCGTAACGGCACTGGCCATTGCCGGCGATCTTACTTTCAATCCGATGAAGGACACCTTAATCAATGAGGAAGGAAAGGCGGTAAAATTAAATGAACCACAAGGAATGGAAATGCCGTCGAAAGGATTTGCAGTAGAAGATACGGGATACAAGGCCCCGGCGGAGGACGGATCCGGGATTGAAGTGATCGTAAAACCGGATTCCAAAAGACTTCAACTGCTCACCCCTTTCGAGCCCTGGGACCGGAAAAATATCACCGGCATGGTACTCCTGATAAAAGTGAAAGGAAAATGCACGACCGATCATATCTCCATGGCCGGTCCGTGGCTGAGATTCCGTGGACACCTTGATAATATTTCCGATAACACGCTGACCGGCGCGATCAGTTATTTCAACGAATCCACGAACCGGGTAAAAAACCAGCTGTCCGGGGAATATGGATCCATACCTGATGTACAAAGAGCCTATAAGAAAGCTGGAGTGCCCTCCATCGTAGTTGGCGATCATAATTACGGGGAGGGATCTTCCCGTGAACATGCTGCCATGCAGCCCCGGCATCTCGGAGTAAAGGCCATCCTTGTGAAATCCTTTGCGCGGATCCATGAAACAAACCTCAAAAAACAGGGTATGCTGGCCCTCACCTTCTCCAATGAATCCGATTATGATAAAATACAGGAAGATGACAGGATTGATATGATCGACCTTACGGAATTTGCTCCCGATAAACCGCTTACCCTGGTCCTGCATCATAAGGATAAATCGGAAGACAGAATTTCAGTCTTGCATACTTATAACCAGACTCAGATTGAATGGTTTAAAGCAGGTTCCGCACTGAACCTGATCAAGAAAAAAGAAGGAAAATAAAATACCGAACCGGATTAGACGCTAAATTATCATGGAATTAAAAGTATTCGAGAGTGCGGCTTCCCTTGATTCGTATGTCGCTTCTAAAGTAAAAGCGCTGGTGGATAAAAAGCCCGATGCCTTATTGTGCTTTCCTTCCGGCAACAGTCCTGTCGGGATCTTCCGGGAATTGATCCGTATGAATAAAGAAAATCAAATCGATTTCAGTAACGTTTATTTTGTCGGACTTGATGAGTGGGTTTCGATCGGGAAAAATAACCCGCGCAGTTGTGTAAGTTTCATGTACCGGGAATTATTCAACCATCTTAATGTGAATTTGTCAAGAATATGTTTTTTTGACGGGGAAGCGAAGGACTCCGCTGCCGAATGTAAAAGGATAGACCGTTTTATTAAGGATCATAACCGGGTGGATTATATGTTATTGGGGGTGGGAATGAACGGCCACCTGGGTTTGAATGAACCCGGCGTCGACCCGGAACTATATTCTCATGTGATCGATGTCTCTGATATCACCCGGGAAGTGGCGCAGAAAAAATATTTTGACCAACCCGTAACACTTGAAAAGGGGATCACACTGGGAATACGGCATATCAGGGAATCCAGGGCAATTGCCGTCATCCTGAACGGTAAGCATAAAGCAGAAATTGCCACCCGGATCTTAAAAGGTGAAATCTCCGGTGAAGTGCCCGCGACCTTGATCCGCGATCTTGATCAGGCTGCCTTCTACCTGGATAAAGAAGCAGCCCATGCAATATGAACCCATTCTTATTTTTTCGGTTTATAAAGCCCGGATGGATTTGAACCGAGCAATGTTGCCTTTAGCAGCATTTTCCCCGCCGGTGAAAGATTACGAATCATCGTTTTGCTGAGGATAGGGTAATGCCGGTAATCAAAAAGCTTATAGCCGAGCGGTTCAAGGTCATGGTCGGTTATTATCCAATCCCGGCTGTGAAGCCAGTTTATATTTACGGGTCGTGAATAGGACCGCAATGATTTTTCTCCGTTCAGGTTAAGGTAAACATCAAAATAAGACATTACCAGTTCACGAAGATTGCGGTAAACAGGTTCCCTGAATCGCAGTGTGGTACAATTTGATTTGGCAACGGCCCCCCAATGATTTTTGTATTGGAAAACCGCGATCACATGATCATCATCGTTCTCAGCCACTAGGTCCACCACCAGCGGCTCCCGGCCATGAAATTGAAACACGGCGGCGGCCAGAAGAGCTCCCTCAAAACAATGGGCCGTTCGCTTTAATAATACGTTTCGCGGGGATTTACAATCCCCGACAGCGTTATATGGGATGTCATCCAGCAAGGCCTGGATCTTTGGGGGAGTATTGAATTTTTTTAAAAATGCAGATTCCCGTGCGGACCACAATTTTATGTTTTGCATATCATTTCAGGAAAGGCAATAGTACTATTTAAAGCACCAATTTAATGATAAACTGATTTTATTGAAATATATTCCAAAAACAGTAAGGACAAGTAATCAGTTTACTATATTTAAGATGATCTCAATTAAAATTGAAATACTATGGCAAAAAATAAAATCAATTTATCCAGTTCCCTGTCCGGGAAAATTGAAAAAATGCTTAATAACCAGGTGATGATGGAAGGAAAATCTTCCGCCATATATTTGTCCATGGCTTCCTGGTGTGATATGAAAGGGTATAAGTATTCATCTCAATTCCTTTATCATCATGCGGAAGAAGAGCGGATGCATATGTTGAAACTATTCCATTACATCAACGACTCCGGCGGACTTGCGATCCAGCCCGAGATCACAGGGCTTCCTAAAACATTCAAGTCGTTAAATGAAATTTTTAAAACGATCCTGGAACATGAAATAAGAGTTACTCAATCCATTAATGAAATAGTCGATCACGCCCTGGCCACCAAGGACTATGCGACCTTCAATTTTATGCAGTGGTACGTTTCAGAACAGCGCGAGGAAGAACTCCTGTCAAGAAGGGCAGTAGAGTTGTTTAACCTGATCGGCGAACAGGGCGTAGGCCTTTGGACGATTGACCGGGAAATCGGGAAACTGGAACAGGCAGTCGGCAGCGAAACGGAAGAAACCAAAGAATAGTTTTAAATATTACAGGATTTTAAGATCTGAAGTTTTTAAGTATTTCATAAACCATCGGATCAACATTTTCCCACCACCCGGGGTTCTTCAAGGCTTCCAGTAATCGGGCTGCCGGGAAATTCCCCGGCAGCGCCCCTTCTTTTCCGAGATCGTAAAAAATATGATGCGCTCCTGAATAAATAAAAATTGAATTTTCTTCCGGATTTTCAATGAGACGTTTTAGCATCGGTTTCACACATCGATTGCCGGTCCGGATCAGTCCTTCCGCAGCAATCCACCGGATCTCGCTGTCATCATCTTCCAATTTCCGGATGAATACAGGGATAGAAGATACATCCCTTATCGCTTCCAGAATTTTCATGGCTTCCCAGCGAAGGATGTGTTGCTTCCTATCCAGCAGTTTTAGAACTTCGGGGATTATTCTTCTACCCTGCATTACGAGATTTTCGCGTGCTTTCTGCCGTTCAAGGCCGTTTTTACTATTCAGTTTTTTTATCCATTCCCCTACCCTGGTATTATCGATTGGCCTGCTTTCTTGTTGCATGATTCTACGTTTATTCTTTATCAAACTCATCTCGCAAATATGACACCCGAGTGATCGAATACCCTATAAATTCTTACCTTCAGAAAATCGGTGATCAGGAAGGCAACCAGGGCATATCCCCATACGAACAGGGCCAGGTTCCAGGATATAGGAGTTATGAACCACCCGAAAACGGCTACCAACGTGGCCAGTACTTTCGTGATCACGGCAGCCCAAAACATGGCCCCGCTGGGTTTTATCGACCAGAACGGACCTTTCGTCCGGGTAACGAATATCGTCAGGTGTCCGGCGACCGCCAGCTTCAGGAATATGAATGTCTGGACGACGTCCCTGGGCAGGTGAAGCATTTCCTGGCCTATGTAAAAGATCCCGAAAGAACTGACTACACCGATCAATCCCAGGAAAGTGGCCATACTCAGCACGACGCGCATGTCCCACTTTTCAGGCCGGTTGGAATACCTCACATTGTCGAAGGCAATAGCCATGATCGGGGCATCGTTGAATAAGGCCAGCAGTACAATCATAATGGCGGTAACCGGGTAAAAATTGAACACCAGGATTGCGAGGGAAATGAACAGCAGTACCCTGATGGTTTCGGCGATCCTGTAAATGGCGTAGCTGTTCATCCGCTGGAAGATGTTCCGGCTTTCCTTGATCGCGTCAATGATAACGGAAAGTCCCGGGGCCGTCAGAACGATATCGGCGGCCGATCTCGCCGCATCCGTCGATCCTGCCACCGCAATCCCCACATCCGCCTTCTTTAAAGCAGGAGAGTCATTAACCCCATCGCCGGTCATGCCGACTATATGATCATTTTCCTGGAGCAGCTCCACGATATGGTATTTATGTTCAGGAAACACCTGTGCAAAACCGTCGGCCTCTTCAATAATTTTCAGGGCCTCCCGGTCGGGCTTGTCAATGAAGGCGGAAACTTCCCGGATATTATCATGCAAGTTCACTTTCCCGGCAATTTCCTTACCGATGGCGGTGTGGTCTCCCGTTACCATTTTCACCGTTACCCCCATGTTCTGCGCCGTTTTAATGGTTTCGGCAGAATCGTCTCTCGGCGGGTCGAACAAGGGGATCAGTCCGACATATTGCCATTTTCCCTGCTCGTCAGTCCGGGATGTACCCAAAGTTCTGTAGCCGTGGGCGGCCAGGGTATTGATCTGCCGGTCCAGTTTCTCTTCTATCGCTTCCTTATCCTTTTCGTCAATCAGTGACAAAATTACTTGCGGAGCGCCCTTGCTTACCTTAAAGGAACGAGTGTGGCCGTCTTCCACGGTAGCTTCCGTTCGTTTTATTACCGGGTCAAAGGGCTGGTATTTCAATATCCGGTAGGCAGCCAATTGGTCGTCCACTGTTTTGATGGACTTTGACTTTACAAGAATTGCATTATCAATGGGGTCATTGTCTTCCTCCCTGGATGCCAGGGAAGCGCATAGTAATACATCATCCTGCGTAAAATTATTATAAGGTTTAACCTCATCAAGGGTCAGCTCGTTTTTCGTAATGGTTCCTGTTTTATCGGAACACAAGATATCCATACCCGCCATTTCTTCGATGGCTACCAGCTTGCTGACAATGGCCTTCTTTTTCGCCAGAATAGACGCCCCTACAGCAAGAGTTACCGACAACACTGCCGGCAGAGCCACCGGAATAGCGGCAATCGTCAATACCAATCCGAACTGCAGGGTCTCAAGAAAGCTTTCATGCCGGTAGAAGGCTACCATGAAAATGATCGCGATAATAAATAGCGCAATGATGATGAGGTAATGGCCGATCTTGAGTACTGCCTTCTGGAAATGGCTGATGGTCTTCGCCTCTTCCACCAGGCGCGCCGTCTTCCCGAAGAAAGTGTTCATCCCGGTGGTCACTACCAGGCCGTTCATGATGCCCTGCCGGATGATTGACCCGGAATACGCGACATCTCCCGCATGTTTCTCCACGGGAAGTGATTCGCCCGTGAGGGAAGATTCATCGATGCTCAGGTAATCACCGTCATAAAGTTTCAGGTCGGCCGGGACAATATCGCCCAGTTTTATCCGAACCACATCACCGGGGACCAGTTCCCGGGCAGCTATATCCGCCCATTTCCCGTTACGAAAGACCCGGGCCATCAGGGCCAGCTTCTGCTTCAGCAGGTTTATGGCATCGTCAGCCTTGAACTCCTGCCAGAACCCGACCCCGGCATTCAGCAGGAGTAATGCGAAGATCACCCAAAAATCTTCCCAGTGATGGATGACCGCCGAAAGA
>CAYNCU010000035.1:0-24205 GCA_964395765.1 uncultured Roseivirgaceae bacterium
GACCTAAAGTGATTCTCGCTGACGAACCTACCGGTAACCTGGATTCAGCCAATGGAGAAGAAGTTATGAAATTACTTGCTGAATTGAATGAAGAGGGTACCACGATTGTGATGGTAACTCACTCGCCCTATGATGCCAATTATTCTCACAGAATAATCAATCTATTCGACGGTAAAATAGTTACTGAAAACATAAAAGAACAATTCCATATTTAATTTTGTATTGATTCATTAATAATAAAGGTTAGCCCGATAAGGTTAACCTTTTTTTATAATTGATCATTCCACGATTTCAAAGGAAATGAAACCAAATGAATTTTGGAATTGGCAAACTATCCTTTTATGTTACTTGTTCGGCTCAATCGAAACAGAAAAGCTGATCAATAAAAATTCTCGGATAAGTAACATCGTAAATTTCATTGCCCATACTCCAGGGCATTAATACCTCGTTTACTTCACTCTTTTTTAATTCTTTTTCAATTTTTGGGGTAATGTAGGCAAAAGTATGATAGATCGTTTCATTATCCTGTTCATTGACCTCCCCTTTATCTGTGCGGTCCAGTGTAAGGGTTACGGTGGAATTATTTTTTAATTTAATGAGCAGCTTTTTGCCCTCCTGAATGATGCCGTGATTATACAAACCGTATTTTGTCTGTAAAATATAATCCAGGTAGACAATTTTATTTTCTCCGACTTCCCCGATGGCAAGATCACAGTGCACATAATCATTATAATTACTCGTATTCTTCATTTTTTCATACCGGTGACTTATAAATGTCTCCTTTTTAAGCACGGACATTTTTTGTGTGGAATCCGATTTTCTCTGGTCGATCTCATATCTGCATCCGTGATAACGACTGTTGTCGATTTGGTCCGTAGGGGCGAATTTCCAACTTCCGTCATCAAATAATATCACAATATCACCATCCTGAGTAGTCGCCAGTTTTTGAGCAGAGCTGATATGGTTTATAAGTAATAGGGGAAGAAAAAGGAATGGAAAAATGAATGTTGATTTTTCCCTGATGCCGCTAATAAAAGCCTTAATACTTTTATCTATCCTATGTACCACTAATCATTATGGGGTTTCAAATATATAAAAAAAATAATGATAAATACAAAAAAATATTGAAATAATAATAAAGCTGCAATCGAGTCGAATTATTTTTATTTTATCGCTGAATAAATTAGAAATTTTATTGATTCATTAATTCTTCTATTTCTTCTACTTCCACGGGAATATTTTTCATTAAATCATCAATTCCTTTATCCGTGATAACCACGTTATTTTCAATTCGAATTCCAAGGTTTTCTTCACGGATATAGATACCCGGCTCTACTGTAAATACCATCCCTTTTTGCATTTTTTTGTAGACACTGGCCACATCATGAACGTCAAGACCAAGATGATGGGATACGCCATGCATAAAGTATTTTTTATAGGCCGGATTAGCCGGATTTTGATTCTTGATATCGGTTTTACTGATAAGTTTTAAGCCGAGCAATTCAGATTCCATAATTTTACTGACTTCCTTTTGATATTCCGGGATTATATTACCGGGCTTTAAAAGCTTGTAGGCTTCTCGCTGAACGCGTAATACAGCATTATAAACCTCCTTTTGCCTTTTAGTGAATTTTCCATTTACCGGAATAGAACGGGTAAGGTCAGCATTATAATTGGCATATTCTGCCCCGACATCCAAAAGGATAATGTCTCCATCCCTACATTTTTGATTGTTTTCGATATAATGAAGAACACACGCATTGAACCCGGAAGCAATAATAGGAGCATAGGCAAATCCCGCTGACCGGTTTCGGGTGAATTCATGAATAAGCTCAGCTTCTATTTCATATTCGGTTACTCCCGGTTTTACAAATTCCAGCAGCCTTCTGAAGCCTTTTTCAGTAATATCAATCGCGGTTTGCAATAAATTAATTTCATATTTGGATTTGATGCATCGAAGTTCATATAGGAGAGGGGCGGATCGATGGTAATGATGAAGCGGATATTTGTCCATGCACCATTTCAGAAACCTTTTTTCACGGGTTTCAACTTCGGTAGTGGATCGCCGGATATGTTCATTGGTGCTCAGGTAAACATTTTCCGCTTCGGCCATGAGTGCGTTAAAGATCGGGTCAAACTGATCTAACCATTGAATATTCCTGATACCGGAAACGACGGAAGCTTCCTCCTTGGTATATTTATGGCCTTCCCATATGGCAATATTTTCATTAGTTTCCCGCAGGAATAAAATTTCTTTCATGCCAGGATCGGGGTGATCCGGAAATAGTATCAAAATGGACTCTTCCTGATCGATCCCGCTTAAGTAGAAAAGATTTGTGTTTTGCTTTAATAAAAAGTTTCCGTCTGCATTAGTGGGAAGAATATCATTCGAATTAAATACAGCCAGGGAGCCTGGTAAAAGCTTCTTACAGAAATTTTTCCTGTTTAAAATAAATAGTTGCTTGTCAATCGGAAGGTATTTCATAATAGTAATGTATTTAACAAAATTAAAATTACAGATTTATTTATCATAAGAGCATTACTGGCAAGGATTTTTCAGCCTATCTTTGAATTAACTTGGACAGATTTTTCATATGTCCTTTTCATGAAAGTCCGTAAATTTTAAATAAGTCCAGTGTATGACAGATCATACTATTAAATTATTCGGTAACGGCATCAGGCTGGTTCACAAGAAGGTTAATAATACAAAAATCATACATTGCGGGATTATTATGGATATTGGAAGTAGGGACGAACCTATTGAAATTCAGGGAATTACACATTTCTGGGAACATATGGCATTCAAAGGAACGAAAACCAGGAACTCCTATAGGATTATCAATTCGCTCGAATCGGTGGGAGGAGATTTGAATGCATTTACAACCAAGGAAAAAATTTGTTTTCATGCCTCTGTGCTTAACGAATATTTTGAAAGAGCAATTGACCTTTTAACTGATATTGCCTTTCATTCAACCTTTCCTATAAAGGAAATTGAAAAGGAAAGAAAAGTTATCATCGATGAAATGATGATGTATGATGACCTTCCCGAGGATTCGATCCAGGATGATTTTGATACTACGCTCTTTCCACGGCATGCAATCGGGAGAAATATATTGGGCAATTTAACTTCGGTTACCCATATAAAGCATAAGCATTTCAGGGATTTTATTCGAAACAAATTAAGCAACAACAAAATTGTAATTTCGGTGGTTGGAAATATTGAAGAAGGTTTTTGCAGTAAAATAATTGAAAAATATATCCGTGGTTTACCTGCCATGAACGGAAGGAACGGCCGGGTTAAGCCGGTACCGGTAAGTAATTATAAAACAGTTCCCAAAAAAAATATATCCAGGTCTTATTGTGCTGTTGGATTCCCGGCTTATTCCATTAAAAACAGGAACCGGCTTACCTTGTTCATGCTGACCAATTTGTTGGGCGGTCCTTCGATGAATTCACGCTTAAACATGGAATTAAGAGAACATCGGGCACTTGTATATTCCGTGGATGCGTCTTATATTCCTTATTCCGATATCGGTATTGTCGGAATTTATTTCGGTACAGATCCGGTGGCAATGGAAAAAAGTATTGACCTGGTTAAAAAAGAATTAAAAAAGATGAAGGAGATCAAGCTGGGGAAATTACAACTGCACCAGGCGAAGGAACAACTCGTGGGTCAGCTAGCCATGGCGGAAGAAAATAATGTTAGTTTGATGATTATGTTGGGAAGGAGTATACTTGACCTGAACCGTGTGGATCCGCTTGAGGATATCATTAAAGAAATCCGTTCGGTTACTTCGGAAAAATTAATGCACATAGCCAATGAAGTTTTTAAGGAAAATAGGTTATGTCAGTTGATTTTTGAACCGGCCTGATCCATGGAAATTATTACGAAAAAAATATGGGATTATGTTGTCAATCATACCAGTGCCGAAACTGCACTGTTGAAGAGGATTAACCGGGAAACCCATGTAAACTACTTGTTTCCGCGAATGCTCAGCGGACATTTTCAGGGTCGTATGTTAAGCCTTTTGAGTAAGATGATAAAACCTTCCTGTGTTCTGGAGATTGGCACTTATACGGGCTATTCAACTATTTGTCTTGCCGAAGGACTGCTTCCCGGTGGAAAAATTCACACCATTGAAATTAATATTGAACTGGAAGAGACCATCAATAAAAACTTTAAGGATGCAGGCATAAGTGATAAAGTGTCACTCTATTTAGGCGATGCAATAGAAATTATCCCTCAACTGGACTTTGCCTGGGACCTTGTTTTTATCGATGCAGATAAGGTAAATTACATCGTGTATTTTGAAATGATTTTAAAAAAACTGAAAAGCGGGGGATTTATTTTTGCTGATAATGTCCTTTGGGATGGGAAGGTGGTTGATAATTTCACTAAAGATAAAGAGGCGAAATTTTTGCAAAAATTTAATCAGTATATAATGGAGAATCGGGATACGGAAAATATTTTATTACCTGTGAGGGACGGGATCATGTTAATAAGAAAAAAAACATGAAGCGGGTTCTGTTACCTGCCATATTGTTATACCTTCATTCAATTTTTGTTCTTGGCCAGGATATCGAGGTTCCCAGCCATATGGAATGCGTGGGTATCGATCTTCATTTTTCAGAGGCGTTAAGAAAGGAAATTCAATCGGAAGTCGATGCGCTGGCGGGTAATCCCAAATATTTTCAGATTAAGTTGAAACGGGCTCAGCAGTACTTTCCGATCATCGAAAGAATCCTTCGGGAAGAAAACGTCCCGGATGATATCAAATACCTCGCCTTACAGGAATCGGCCCTGATCGCCGATGCCGTGTCTTCCGCCAATGCAGTTGGGTTCTGGCAATTCAAAATACCGGCTGCACAAGAGGTAGGGCTTCAGATCAACCAGTTTGTGGATGAAAGAATGAATATTGTCGCATCGACCCGCGGAGCTGCAAAATACCTTAAATCGAATAATTTTTATTTCAATAACTGGATTTATGCGGTATTGTCATACAATACCGGAAGGGGCGGAGCGGATAACTACGTTAACCGGAAATATTTCGGCGCGAAAAGAATGGACCTGGGAAAAGAAACACATTGGTATGTCAGGAAATTTATTGCTCATAAAATAGTTTTTGAAAATAAGATGAGACAGCTGGGCAGGCCGGAAATTACATTGTCCGAATTTACGCGGGGAGGAGGTAAAACCTTAAACCAGATCGCAAAAGAGTTCGATGTAGAACCCGATGAGCTTTCGTTATATAATAAATGGCTGAAATCTTCAAGAATTCCTGAAGGCAGGACCTATGCCGTCATTATTCCCGGTACCGGGAAGGAAAAATTGCTTGCTTCGAATAATCTTTCAACCAGAATAAATCCACAAAACAATCCCTCTCCCAATATGTCCGAGTACCCTGTAATAAAACAAAAAAAGAACGATAATTCAAGAATCATAAAAATTAACGGGATCCCGGGTGTGATAGCAAAAGAAGATGAGGATAGCCGTAAACTAGCCTCCCTGGGAGCAATTTCCCTGGGTAAGTTTTTAAGTTATAACGATATGGATATTAGCAACCCTGTTATTGCGGGCCATGTATATTATTTTCGTCATAAACATAACAAAGCGAAGGAATATTTTCATACGGTTCTTCCCGGCCAAAGTTTGTGGCAGATTTCTCAGAAATACGGGATTAAACTCAGGAAATTATTGGCAAAAAACAGGATTGAAGGGGATAAGGATATCAAGCCAGGTATGGTATTATGGATTCGCTATATCCGCCCGAGGGATCAGGAAATTCAATATGTCCCGGTACCTGAAAACCCGCAGCCTGAAATAGTGTTGAATCAGGCAGCGGTCAAGAAGGAAAAAACGTCTGCCCTTGTAGAAAAATCCGATTCAATACACATTGATAGTCTGGCTTCTGCAACATCCCCGATTGAAACAATACAAAGGGATACAGTCATTCTATCGCCTCCACCCATGCATAAGGATACGGTTGTAGCCATCACAGATAAATCCGATTCGGTTATCGCTGAATTGCCTTTATTTCATCTTGTTCAGCAAGGGGAAACGGTTTATAGCCTATCCAGAAAATATAACATTTCGGTGGATACGCTCATGGCCCTCAATGATATTCCCGGGGATGCCAGCATAAGGATCGGACAGCAATTATACCTCAGGGAACCCCCTGCAGAGATAGAAACTTCGGCTGAAAAAATTCATAACCCGTCGGAACCTTACACGTTTTATGAAGTCCTCAAAGGCGATACCATGTACAATATTGCCCGTAAATTCAACGTTACCGTTGAAGATATTCAGGAATGGAATAATAAGGCCTCATTCGAGTTGAAAATCGGCGAGTTTCTGAAGATATATAAACGATAGAACCGATTAATCATTTTTAATATTTTTTAAAAGATATTACATGCGTAGTAAATTTGATAATAATCATTAGATGTGGCTTGCCCAATGCTTATATTTGTGTCGTAATAAAGCATAAGATTATTGACTTTTTCGTATATAAAAGCCTAAATTACCAGAAGAATTTACAATTTAACAGATCATAAGAGCCGGATTATAAATGGGAAAGGATGCTAAGGATATCAATCTTGTAATGTTGGTTGATGATAATGATACTGATAATTTTATCAGTAGAAGGATTATCGAGATAACAAAATTTGCCAAGGATGTCATTATTAAAAATTCAGGGAAAAGCGCCCTGGAGTACCTGGAAGAAAATAAACTATCCCCGGGGACCCTGCCGGAACTGATTTTTCTTGATATCAATATGCCTATCGTTGACGGATTTGTTTTTCTGTATGAGTTTGAAAAATTTGAAGACGGGCTTAAAGACCGTTGCAAAGTAATTATTTTATCAAGTTCTGATAATAAAAGGGACATCGATAAAATCGTAAACAATGATCATGTAATAAAATTTATTACCAAGCCCCTGACAGAAAATGCCCTCGATGATGTCAGGCAGATAATTTGATACAGCCCGTGAGTTTTTTTACTGAATTAATAATTAGAATTCAGGATCCAGCCCAAGTTTGTTTTTCAATTTATTTAAGGTCGGATACTTTTTAGCCAGATACAAAAATTTATCCGTATTCGTATAAAGCTTTCGAACGGATTCACTTTTATTGTGTTTCGTCCCTATGGTTATGGTTTTGTTATTCAGGTTTTCGTGAAGGAATTTCAACAGGTCCTGTTTAAACCAATCCAGGATATCGTCTTCCACCATATTATTGATTTCAATAATAATCCTGTTGCCAGGCTCAAGCGTAAAATTCTTTTTCATTATATTGGCTTCCCGGTCTTTTCCTTCATCCATTAACACCTTCGTAAATTTTTCCCAGTTTTCCTTCAATTCTTGTGCTGAAAATTTCTTGTCTTCGGGCCCAGTCAACTGACCCGGTATTTTCTTGGAGGTGTTGCTCTTTTTTCCGGAGACCTTGTCCCGTAAATCATCCATCTTCGGAATGCTCAATGTTTTTTTGGCGGATATTTCCCCGGAAGTTTTAACAGCCGTATTAACCTGATTGTCCGCACCAGAGTCTTTGTTGCCTGTTACTTCGTTTTCAGATGCAGGTTCTCGATCCCCATTTTCAGGGCTAGTTTTTTTTTTACTTTCCGTTTTCGATATGGGTTTCTCATTCAGGCGCAGGGCTGACTTGAGATAAGTTATTTTCATCAGGGCTATTTCAACATGCAAGCGCTGATTTTTACTGCTCTTGAAATTAAGGTCACATTGATGGGCAATATTAATGGCCGAAATAAGGAATGAATTGTCAACTGACAAGGTTTGCTGTAAATAACGGTCCTTCAGTCCTTCGGTCACTTCGAGAAGGTCGAGCGTTTCTTTGTCCTTGCAGATCAGGAGATTCCTGAAATGTTCTGCAAGGCCAATAATAAAATTCTGACCGTCGAAGCCTTTTTTTATAATTTCGTCAAATATTAATAGGGCAGACGGAAGGTCTTCACGGGAAAATGAGTCGGTAATTTTGAAATAGTAATCATAATCGAGAATATGAAGATTATCGACCGTTAATTTGTAAGTCAATTTACTGCCGGCAGCATAGGTTACCAGTAAATCGAACAGGGAGAGCGCATCCCTTAAAGCTCCTTCCGATTTTTGAGCCATCAGGTGTATGGCTTCCGGCTCAACATCAATATTTTCACGGATGGCAATTTTATACAGGTGATCGGCAATATCCTGGACCGATATTCTGTTAAAATCAAATATCTGGCATCGTGAAAGAATGGTAGGCAAAACCTTATGTTTTTCCGTTGTGGCGAGAATAAAAATTGAATAGGAAGGGGGCTCTTCCAGGGTTTTAAGGAAAGCATTAAATGCCTGGGTAGATAGCATGTGAACCTCGTCAATAATATATACTTTGTATTTACCGTATTGCGGAGGAAACCTGACCTGGTCGATCAGATTCCGGATATCATCAACCGAATTGTTGGAGGCGGCGTCCAATTCATAAATATTGAGCGCTGCCGAGGGACCCAGAACAATTTTTTTATCAAAGCCATTGATGAGCCGTGCCACAATCCTGGCGCAGGTTGTTTTACCTACCCCTCTGGGACCGCAAAACAACAAGGCCTGGGCCAATTGTTCATTGTCAATGGCATTTTTAAGAGTAGTAGTTATATGGTCCTGCCCGATCACTTCATCGAAATCCGAAGGTCGGTATTTCCTCGCTGAAACCATGTAATTTCCCATAACCCCAAAATAGTAACTTTAATCCGGTTATTAAAACCCCGTCCTAATAAAAATATAATAAGCCTCTGGGGAAAATTAAACCGGGGAACTTTTTTAACTTTGTACCGTAATAGTAATTTGAATACCTGGGGCCGACCGGATTTGACAGTAAGTGCAGGCCGGGTATCAGCATGCCGGGTGTTTGCGGTATCACCTGTTAAAAATGCTGCAAAAACAATAAATGGCGAATATAATTACGCCTTAGCTGCTTAATAAAAGAGTGTCTATGTCTCGTTAATCCCCCGCCTTGCCGGATTAGCAATGAGGCATCGAAATGCAGGGCTGGCCAATGCAGGTCTGTGATGCAAAGGTAAGATCAAACGCAGATAAGGATATTTAACGGGCTGGTTCCCTGCCTTTGAATGTCCCGAAAACCTAAAGGGAACTAAGCATGTAGAGGATATTTCGGTTTCCTTGTCTGGACCGGGGTTCGAATCCCCGCGGCTCCACAATTTACCATGAGGGTATTTAATAATATATAACTCACCGTTATTCTGTTCTCGAGCTGCCTGTTTTTTCATTTGATATCGACGAATGCTTGCATTTTCCGGTTTATTCCGTTTTTATTAAGTATTAATTTTATCTTTCAACATGTATCAGATCCAATTTGAATTTCGGAGAAAGAATATACGGATTTTATAAGGATTTGCAGATTCCCGATATTATCGATCGACGGGTGGAAGTAATGCTTCCTTTTCAGGATAAAACAGTAAGAAAAATTAACCTGGAATTTTACCGGAAATATTATACAGATAACAGGGAAAGGATTTTTTTGATCGGGATCAATCCCGGTCGGTTCGGTGGCGGGGTTACAGGAATTCCTTTTACTGACCCGGTTAATCTTTTAAATAAACTTTTAATAAAAAATACTTTTCAGCAGAAACATGAATTGTCATCCCAGTTTATTTATCGTGTTATTGATGGAATCGGTGGGGTGGAAAAATTCTTCAGAAATTTTTACCTGACAGCCGTTTCCCCTGTCGGATTTGTCAGTAAAAATAAAAATGTAAATTATTATGAGGTGAGGGAAATTAAAGACGATTGGGAAATGTTTTTCAAAAAATGTCTTGATACTCAGATTTCAGCCGGGGGGAGGAAAGATATTGCATTTATTCTCGGAATGGGTGAGAATAAAAAATATTTTGAAAAATTTAATGACAAGTACCGGTTTTTTGAAAAGTTGATTGCATTCCCTCATCCCAGATGGGTCATGCAATATCGTTTTCGGCAAAAACAAGAATTTATAGACCAGTATGTCAGTAACTTGCTGCCATTCATTTATTCAAGGACAGATACTTATTTTCCTAAACCCTGATCCATTAAAAATTTCATCTTATTATATATATCCGTATTTTCATAAATTCCTGTGAATAATTCAGCACCCGGTCCGTAGGCGTAAACCGGAACCCAGACTCCAGTATGGCTGTCTGTCAGAAATTCTCCGATGACTGCTCCTTTTTTAATGTTACCCCCGGTAACGGCAAAACCTCCGGTCTCATGATCGGCTGTAATGATTACAAGCGTATGCCCGTCTTTTGCGGCAAATTCCATGGCTTCTCCGATAGCTTTATCAAAATCAAGCATTTCTTCAACAACATAAGGTGTGCTTTCCTGATGACCACCCCAGTCTATCTGCGATCCTTCCACCATTAAAAAGAATCCCTTGGTGTTTTTACTTAAAGATTCAATGGCTTTTTCAGTGCCTAAGGGAAGTGTATTTCCACGCCCATTCTGTATAGAAGGACCATGCTCCTCCCAAAGTAGTCCTGCTACCTTGGTAGAATGGATACTGTCTAATCCGGCCGGGGAAGTTATGATCTGATAATGTTTCTCTCTTAACTTGTTCAATAGGTTTACACCGTCAGTCCTGGCATTGAAAAACATCCTTCCTCCGCCGATAAATATATCGATATCAGTTTTCAGGAAGTAGGTTGCAATGGATTCATTAAAATCCCTTGAAAGGACATGGGCAATAAAACAGGCCGGTGTCGCGTTGGTTATGGAAGAGGTTACCACCATTCCAGTGGCTAACCCGTTTTTATTAGCGTATTCAAGAATTGTTTCTACAGGTTTTTGTTTAGTATCAATTCCCACATATCCATCCCTGGTCTTTTTCCCGGTCGCCATAGCGGTAGCTCCCGCTGCTGAATCGGTTATTAGATTATCGGCGGAATATGTTTTGGCAAGTCCAATGACGGGACATTGTGTGATATAAAGATTGCCTTTATTAGCTACATAACCGGAATATACCTGGGCAGCGCCCATTCCGTCTCCGATCATCAGGATTATGTTATGGACTAAAGCATGATCAGATTTAACAGGAGGGATCGGGTTAACTTCGTGAAAGCACTCAAAATGCTTGTAGGTTTTCCCCTTACTTCTGATAATTTCATCATTTATCTGAGAAAAGGATTCAGAAAAACTGAAAAATAACAGAAAAATTAAGAAACAGGTTCTAAGCTGTAATGGATGGGCAATCTTCATATTAATTTACACAAAGACAAATATACTTGCTTAGAATTATTCAATACCTAAGTTGGTTTTCTTTTAACCTTATTAAATTACGATTGGAGTCTTTATCACGATTATAACGAAATATATTAATTTCGTAGTGGAGAGAGTAAACTATTTCATTGAGTCGGAGCCTGTTCCTGTAATTATTTAAATTACCGACTGCTCAATAGGCATTTAGGAGAAATGGGTGATAAGTGCCATCTGTTTTTCTATCAGGCCCGTATGAAGAGAAATTATTTCATATCATAATTAATTATTATGTCGGCGAAGCCATTGCTTGAAGTGGTATGTGCCATTATTGAAGAAAATGGAAAAATCCTTGCTGTCAGACGGAAAGAAGGAGAAAATATGGCCGGAAAATGGGAATTCCCGGGTGGGAAAATTAAAAACGACGAACTGCCGGAGAATTCAATTATCCGTGAAATACAGGAAGAACTCGCCATAAGAATAATTCCACAGGTTCAGTTATTACCCGTGAATCATGAATATGCTGAATTTAAGATTCACCTGATCCCTTATCGATGCAAATTACTGTCCGGAAATATAAGTTTAAGAGTGCATGACCGGTTTCGCTGGCTTCTACCGGGCGACTATTATACTTTAAATTGGTGCGACGCCGACAGGATCATTGTTAAACAATTATCTGATAACCTATTTTAACGCCTGTTTATATGAATTATCCCGCAATCAAGTTGAAGGAGGGCAAGGAAAAATCTCTGTTACGTTTTCACCGTTGGGTTTTTTCAGGGGCAATCCATGAATTACCCGTTAATCTTAATTCAGGAGACTGGGTAGAAGTGTTCGGCGCCGATGGGAAGTATCTCGCGACGGGATATTACCAGGATAGTAATATTGCGGTAAGAATTGTCTCATTTTCTCCAACCCCGGTCGATGTCAATTTCTGGATCCGGAGAATTAATTCGGCCTTTAAAGTGCGGGCTAAAATGGGATATTTAAATGACAGATCCACCAATTGCTTCAGGCTCGTAAATGGAGAGGGAGATGAACTCCCTGGCCTGATCATCGATTGTTACGATACTACCGCTGTCATTCAGTCTCATTCAGAAGGGATAAGAAAAAATATAAATTCGATCGCGGATGCCTTGAAAGAAGTAATGCAAGGCAGGATCCGGGCAATTTATCATAAGCCCTCATTTCCATTCAATAACGAAGAGGCAGGCGAATATTTATTGGGTGCACACGAGGAGCTGGTCATCAGGGAAAATGAATTATTATTGAATATTGAACTGGAAAGAGGACAAAAAACCGGATATTTTCTCGACCAGCGGGACAATCGTTATCTTCTTAGAAAATTCAGTGATAATGCAAAGGTTTTGGATGCTTTTTGTTATGCCGGAGGCTTTACGTTAAATGCATTAAAAGGTGGGGCAACCTGGGTTGATGCTATTGATGTTGCCCCGGTAGCCTCACAACTAACCGATGCGAATCTGAAATTAAATGGTTTTGAAGGAAGGTTTCAATTTTTTAATAATGACGTATTGAAATTCCTCAAGGAAACAAGGAGCAATTATGATATCATAGTATTGGATCCTCCTGCCTTCGCAAAGCATATATCTTCCAGGCATAATGCGGTACAGGGATATAAAAGACTTAACGCAGTAGCTCTGGGTAAAATCAATAGAGGAGGATTCCTTTTTACCTTTTCGTGTTCACAGGTAGTTGATAAGAAATTGTTTGAAAATACGATTATGGCCGCTGCGATAGAGGCAGGCAGGATGGCAAGGATCGTGGAAAGGCTAGGACAACCGTCGGACCATCCCGTCAATATTTTTCACCCGGAAAGCGAATATCTGAAAGGCCTTGTGCTGGAAGTTGAATAGGTTATCAGCCTCAAAACCAAGTTATTAAATAACAACATATTTCCCTTTATACCGGGTCGAAATTAAGCTTGTGAAAAGGTTTATTTGTTAATTAATCAGGAATAACTTTGCACGTTTAACACAAAATTAAAATGAAAAGATTCATTATTTTCCTCTTTATCCTGGCTATTTCAGGCTGTGGTATGAAACAACTGAAAAACGAAAACCTGGCGTTAAAGAATGAACTTGAAGTCTCCAAACAAGCCAATCAAACGCTATATGAAGTAGGCCAGCTTCTCGATTCGATCGATGTAAGCAGGAATAATCTTAATTTGCAACTTGAAAAGGGAACGAGTTACAATAATTATGTTCAACGGGTGAAAGACCTGAATGATTATGTAAAAGCGAGTGAAACGAAACTTAATGACCTCGATAAAGCCCTTACAAAAGCCCATCAGTCGAATTCCTATCTTGTTTCAAGTATAAAGAAATTAAGGAATGAACTGGAGGTTAAAAATAAATACATAACCTCCTTACAGGATCAGTTAAGCAACATGAATGTCCAGAAAGATTCCCTGGTCACAATGACGGAGGTGCAACAGCAACAAATTACGGATATGGATCAGCAAATCCAGCAGAAATCGGAAGAACTTAACCTGATTGAGGCTAAAATTGAGGAGATGATGAAACAGGCAAAAGTGAATGAAGCGGATTCCTATTTTGACCGCGCTGCTGCGATTGAAGAAGCGGCCAACAGGACGAAATTGGCTCCGAGAAAGAAAAAAGAAACCTATAAGGAAGCATTAGATCTTTATAAAAAGGCTTTGACGGCAGGGCGACAGGATGCACAGGCTAAAATTGAAGAATTATCTAAAAAAGTTGATTAGCTGATCTGTTTTTCAGTCAGGCTTTCCGTGCCGTTAACGGGATGATTACCGTTCATAAGGTTAGGGATTTTCATATTTACGGTTGTTCCCCTGCCAAGTTCAGAATCCAGTTCGATTGAACCTTTTAATTTATCGATCGATTCCTTTACAATATATAAGCCCAATCCCGAACCGGCATTATTATCCGTCGCCCGGTAAAACATGTTGAAAATCTTTTTATGGTGTTTTTTGTCAATGCCTATTCCGTTATCCCTGACTGAAATATTGGCATTATCATTATCAACATTTATATTAATTTCGATTTCAGGGCTTTTACCATTGGAATATCGGATAGAATTGGAAATCAGGTTATTCATGATAACCTGTATCCGGTGAGGATCAGAGAAGAAGGGAACCTGCCCGTCCATATTGAGCTTGGTCGATACCTGTTTGTTCTTATCCGAATATTTTAATTGCTCGAGGGTTTCATCAATTAATTTTTTAAAGGAGATCTTTTTTCTTTCAATGTTTAACCGGGCATTACGGGATAAATCCAGGATATCTTTTATGAATTGATCCTGTTGTGCGGCACTTTTCCCAACCATATTAAAATATTTTATCAGGATGGACTGGTCTTTTTCGTTTTTAGCCAGGTTTACCAGTCCCAGTACGGAAGCTACCGGCGCCCTTAAATCATGAGAAACTCGATAAACAAAATTGTCAAGTTCTACATTGGCTTTGGTTAACCGTAAATTTGTATCCTTGAGCTTCTGTTCGGCGTTTTTTCTGATAGCAATTTCATCATTAAGCTCTTTGGTCCTTTCCTTAATTTTTGCTTCCAGTGTTTCATTGAATTTTTTAATCGTCTGTTCAGCAACACTTCGTTCATATACGGTAGACGATAAAACGATGGTGGTGATACTGATAACGCCAATAAAAATCTGCAACAGAATAATAGAGTTTTCATTGGAATTCAGAACAAAAGGACCCACATCTGAAATGGTAGTAAAATAAATCGCCGAAAGGGCAGTCACCAGGATACCTGCCATGGAAGTCTGCAGATTAAAACGAAATGCCAGCCAGAGTAAAAAAGGGATAGCGATAAACGGGGCCGACTTTTCGACAGTATCCGTTAGCTTATTCAGATTTAAAAGAATGCCGAAAGAAGTAAGCAAAACTATGAATAGCAGTATTTCAATGATATGATTTTTAGTAAGCTTCAAATTGAAACCACGTGACCATGAAAGAATAAATGGAGTGAATAGTAATACACTGGCTACATTAGGTATCCACCAGAAAAACCATTTTTGAATGATATGATCCTTTTGAATATAATTATTAATATAAAAACTGTACGTACCGATAGTGGATCCAATCAGGCACATAACAAGGCTGATTAATAGAAAAACAAAAGTATGATTGGTCTTCTGAAAAGGATCCTGAATGGATACGAATCGTTGTAATAAATAATATCCTACAAGAATTTCGAGCGTGTTTCCTGCTGAAATGATGGTAGAAGCTAGAATTGAGCCCGATCCGAAACTTATATTCGTCAGCCAGAACAGTAACATATAGGAAATTAATGATCCTATCATGATCCCGGGCCATGTCCGGGGTCCGAGAATGATCATCATTGCCAGACCGATCCCCACAGGAGGCCACACCGGTGTCGCATAAGTATCATGAAAGGCGAGTAAAATACCCAAATAGGCGGATAAAAAATAAACTACTGCGACCAGTATTATCCGGATATCCGTACTTTCCCTGATAATTTTTTTAAGGGTAGGCAAGGTAATTTTGTTTTTTTAAGTTACTGATTTAAAAGGAGTTACCTTTTTTATGTTAAATTATTACTTTTTGAATTAATAATCAACAAATCTTTCGTAACGAAATTTTCCGAATCCTGTCGGTAAAGGCAAAAAGGGTAGTGAATTTCAATTGACTAAATTTACTTTAAAATTTTGTGAACATAAAGCAACGAAATGCAAAAATTTAAAATATATGGATATTTAGGTGGCATAATCATGGCGGCTTCGTGGGCAGGGAATTGGTTTTTACCCGGTTTACGAACGCATTTACTCTTTTTCCCGCAATGGTTCGGACTAATATTATTAATTGATGCCTGGACGCTTGCCAGGACCGGAACTTCCCTGATCCATAGAAATACCATGAAGTTTACCCGGTTATTTTTTGTATCTGTACCTGTTTGGTGGCTATTTGAATTATTAAATGTGAGAAATAACAACTGGACCTACCTGGGAAGAGATCAATTTACCGATTTACAGTTTTTCATTTTGGCTTCCATCAGTTTTTCAACCGTAATGCCTGCGGTCTTTGAAATGGCTGAATTTATATCGTCTTTTCATTGGACAAAAAAAATAAACAAAGGACCGAAAATACTCAATAACAGGACTTCTGCCCTGCGAATGATAATCATTGGAATTTTCATGCTTGTCACCGACCTTTTTTTCCCTCAGTATTTTTATGTTTTTATGTGGATTTCAGTTTATCTGATTGTTGACGGAGTAAATGTGATGATCGGTAATAAATCGCTCCTTGCATTTACGGATAATAAAAACTGGCGGCCCCTTTATATGCTGGCATTGGGTTGCCTGATTTGCGGATTTTTATGGGAATTCTGGAATTATTATTCCTATCCTAAATGGGTTTATACAATTCCATATTTAGGATTCTTTAAGGTATTTGAGATGCCTGTTTTGGGTTTTCTGGGTTATATTCCTTTTTCGTTTGAATTATACTCGATTTATATGCTGATTACACGAACCGGATATTATGATAGAGATTATTTAAATATATCAACTTAAAAATTTTATTAATTGGGGATGCTTCCGGAAAATTGGATTGGTTGTTGAATGATAAGATAGCGAGCCTACGGTTTTTCAACATTCCACATTCACTTCCATACGATATCAGGCATGGAAGCTGGTTGTTTAAAATACAAGAGTAGGCAAAAGATTGAACAAACTTAATTATTCCATATTATAACGAGATGAAAATCATATATTACAGCAAGACGCAAATTGGGGGATTTATTTAATGGTCCTGCAAGAAAAAATGTTGAGAGTTCGTAAATCACAAAATAGGAAAGTTGTATTTCAGGTTTTATAACCATTGGAAATCATTTAAATTAAAAATATGAAGCTCATTGTCAGTCACAGGACTATAATTCTCCTGTTAGGCATGATGATTTTTATCAATGTATCGTATGCACAGCTTCAGCCGGTCGTTTTAAAGGAGTTCATCTTTGATAGTGCCGCATTTGCTCAGTGTCATGCATCTACGATTGCCTCAATTCCGGGAGGCCTTGCCGTCGCCTGGTTTGGCGGCACTGCTGAAAAAAACCCGGATGTAGAAATTTGGTTCAGCCGTAAAATGAGCAATGTATGGTCAACTCCTGTTTCCATTGCAAACGGAATTCAATCCGATTCACGAAGGTATCCATGCTGGAACCCGGTTTTGTTTAAGGCACCTGACGGACCCTTGATATTATTTTATAAGGTTGGGCCTAGCCCCGATAAATGGTGGGGAGAAATGAAAATATCAAAAGATGACGGATTAACATGGTCTGATAAAGAAAAACTTCCTGAGAATATCCTGGGCCCGATAAAAGACAAACCGGTATTGCTCGATAACGGAACACTTTTATGTGGAAGCAGCACAGAGAATAAGGGTTGGCAAATTCATTTTGAAATGACCGGGGATTGGGGCAAAACATGGTCGGCAACCGGACCTGTTAATAAAGCCGGGAAGTTACAGGTGATTCAGCCAACCCTTTTAAAATATTCCGGAGGGAAATTACAAGCTTTATGCAGAAGCAAAGAGGGAGTGATCATGACGACCTGGTCAAATGATGAGGGGAAATCATGGTCTGCCCTGAAACCGACGGTCTTACCCAATCCGAATTCCGGCATTGACGCCGTCACCCTTGCCGATGGGAGACAATTAGTGGTATACAATCATTCAACGAATAGCAAGGGCAGGAGCGGGGGACCCAGAACGCCACTTAATGTTGCAATCAGCAGCGACGGAATGCATTGGGAAGCAGTTACAGTCCTTGAAAATGAACCCGGAGAATATTCATACCCTGCCGTTATTCAAACCCCCGACGGTATGGTTCATATTACTTATACATGGAAGAGACTCAGGATCAGGCATGTTGTTCTTGATCCTTTAAAATTTTCCCCTCATTCTCTTAAATGAAAAATCTGCCGGCTCTTGATTTAATAATTATCATTACCTACCTGGCCGGTATTACCTTATTAGGGCTTTATTTCGGTTTCAGACGTAATAGCAGCAGGTCCTTTATGATCGCCGGTGGAAACCTGCCCGGATGGGTCGTGGGATTGTCTATTTTCGGCACTTATTTAAGCAGTAATACTTTCCTGGGGATTCCGGGAAAGGCCTTTTCCGAAAACTGGAACTCCTTTATTTTCAGTCTTAGTATTCCTGTTGCCGCCTTAATTGCGGTAAAATATTTTATACCTTTCTACCGGCGACAAGGGGAGATCTCAGCCTATCATCAATTCGAAAAACGATTTGGAAAATGGGCGAAAACCTATGCCGTAATTTGTTTTATGCTGACCCAATTGGCACGTATCGGGACCATCTTATTTGGCGTCGGACTCATTTTATCAGCCCTGCTGAATACAAGCCTATGGGTAATTATTGTAGTGACGGGCGTTTTAGTTTCGATATACACAACGGCAGGGGGAATGGAAGCGGTTATTTGGACGGATGTAGTACAAAGTGTATTGCTGACATTGGGGGCAGTATTGATAGTTTCAGAAATAATATTGGGAACGCATGGTGGATTACAGGAAATAATATCTGCAGGTATGTCGAATGAAAAATTCAGCCTGGGTTCATGGAAACCGGATTTCACCTCGTCCACCGTATGGGTCGTTTTCTTATACGGTTTCTTTATTAACCTGACCAACTTTGGAATCGATCAGAATTATGTTCAGCGTTATCATGCTGCCAGGTCACAGAAAGAAGCCTCAGGTTCCATATGGCTCCTGGCCCGGATGTATGTCCCGGTTTCCATGCTTTTCTTTTTTATCGGTACAGCCCTGTTTATTTATTCCATCAATTCACCTGCCTTTCTTAATATTATTCAGAAAAGCATACCCGGATTACCTTCTGACCTGTCGCTGCAATCTCATGTTTCTGTTATCAGGTCGCTCAATGCCTCGGCAATCGGTGACAAGGTACTTCCCGTTTTTATTGCCAATGAAATCCCGGCTGGTATTAGCGGATTAATAATTGCAGCGTTACTGGCGGCTGCAATGAGCACTATATCAAGTAGTATGAACAGTACTGCCACCATTTATTTAAGAGATATTCATTATTCAGGTAATAAAATTGAGCCCGATGAAAAAAAAGATCTCCGTATCCTTAAAATTGCATCCGCATCATTTGGTCTGGTCAGTATTTTGGGAGCATTGGGCATGATAGGGGTTACAAGTATTTTGGATACATGGTGGGTCCTGTCCGGGATATTCTCCGGAGGCTTACTGGGTCTCTTTCTGCTTGGTCTGGCAACAAAAGCGAATAACCCACAGTCCTTGTTGTCCGTCATATTGGGACTTCTGGTAATTATCTGGATGACTATCCCCGCCATTCTTCCGGAAAACCTGAAGTGGTTAAGAAGCCCTTTTGATGCCAATATGATTATTGTGATCGGAACCTTGAGTATTTTTATGACGGGAATTCTTTTATCAGCAATTTTTCCACATGGGGGGAATAAAAAAACATAAAGGTCTTTGGCCGGTAATGCTAACGCCTTTCCGACGGGATAAAACGATTGATTTTCCGGTGCTTGAACAACTTATTGAATTTTACCTTGAAAATGGAGCTTCCGGATTGTTTGCCAATTGCTTATCAAGTGAAATGTATGAATTGGATGAAAAGGAGCGATTGGCAATTATTGGTCATGTTGTTAAAAGGGTCCATGGACGAGTTCCTATTGCGGCGACTGGAACGTTTGGTGGCCCGCTTAAAGAACAAATAAAATTTATTGAAAAGGTCAGCGGCCTGGGAGCAGAAGTTATTGTTCTTATTTCAAGCCAGCTTTGTGGAGAAAATCAGGATGAGTCTGTTTTGAGGAATAACATTATTGGTATTACAGGGGCGATCGACCATAATTCATTGGGATTATATGAATGCCCATTACCCTACAAAAGAATCCTTTCTAAAAAGTTGGTTAATGAACTGGCTCTATCCGGACGATTTACCTATTTAAAAGATACAACCTGTAATACCGAAATGGTAAAACAAAAGATTGAAGCGGCAGCCGGTACATCATTGGCGGTATTTAATGCCAATACGCCGACCAGCCTTGATACCCTCAGGGCGGGAGCCGATGGAATATCACCTATTTCAGCCAATTTTTACCCGGAGCTTTATTCATGGCTTGTTAAATACAATGTGGAAAATAACAATTCCGATAGGTTAGAAAATATGAACGACATGTTGATTTTAATGGATGCCGTGACAAGGATCAATTACCCCATGAATGCCAAGGTATTTCTTGCAAAAAGAGGAATAAAAATTGAACCGGTAATCCGGACCTCCGGTCATGCTATGAATTATGAAGAGAATAAGATACTTGATAAACTTTATCAGCAGTACCTGCAAATCGTAGCTAATATTTAATATTCCTTTCCTGGCAGTAAATTATTTTAAAAATCAATATGAAGATAAAATAAAGGCTATTAACTTGTATGAAATAAATGGTTCGTCTAAATAAGTTTAATTATGACAATCCTCAGCGGAA
This sequence comes from uncultured Roseivirgaceae bacterium, assembly GCA_964395765.1. Classification (GTDB taxonomy): domain Bacteria; phylum Bacteroidota; class Bacteroidia; order Cytophagales; family Cyclobacteriaceae; genus DATDPY01. The sequence goes on from CAYNCU010000035.1 coordinate 20,753, forward strand.
TTCTGGGACCAAAATCAAAATATAATAAAAGTATTCCCTATACCTATGAGGCACGGATCGATGAATTAAGGGGTTTTACCGATTCGCCATTATACAGTTATTATTTTGCAGATACAATCTGCGGACTTATAGAATATTTAAATAAAAATGAAATAGATCCATCTGAAGCTGAATTGTTTGAGGTCTATCAAGACGGAAATAAGAGGATTATAAATCAATTTTGCATAAATAGCGAAGGTCAATGGCTCTCCCGGCCGGGTATTTGTAATTCCATGCATGATCACTATATTGGTCACAGCGACGAAGATCATTGTTTATATCGGGACAGGGATCGTCAGGGAAGTGGGCCATTTTAACTGCGGGGAGTCTATCCCGGATCATAATTTAGCTATTTTAAAGGGTTTCTCGGGGCCCAAAAAAATCATACCTTCCCTTACTAATTCGTATAATAATCTCTAATTTTGTGCTCCGATTTTAGGGGCCTTGTCCGATGGTGTAACGGCAGCACAGTAGATTTTGGTTCTATTAGCCCAGGTTCGAATCCTGGTCGGACAGCGAAATCAGGTTTGAAAAATTCTTAATATCATTTATAATCCGGGATGGCTCCAGTAAAAATATTTTCAGGCTCAACCTCACGGTACCTTGCCGAGAAAATTGCTCAGCAATTCGGAAAACCGTTAGGCACAGTCTCAATTCAGCGATTCAGCGATGGCGAGATGTTACCGATTTTTACCGAATCTGTTCGTGGCTGCGATGTATTTATAATCCAGTCCACCAATGCGCCTGCCGATAACCTGATGGAATTATTATTATTGGTGGATGCTGCCCGGAGGGCAAGTTCAAAATATGTAACAGTTGTTTGTCCCTATTTCGGTTATGCCAGGCAGGATCGGAAAGACAGGCCCAGGGTATCCATTGCGGCAAAACTGGTGGCTAATCTTATTACAGCCGCCGGGGCAAACCGGCTGATGACCTGTGATTTACACGCCGGACAGATTCAGGGATTCTTTGATATCCCCGTGGACCATCTTGACGGCTCGTATATATTCATCCCCTACCTGAAAACCCTGAAACTCAAGGACCTTGTATTCGCCTCTCCGGATGTGGGGGGTACCGGGCGGGCCAGAAGCTTTGCCAAGCATTTTACGGTAGATATGGTCATTTGTGACAAGTACAGGAAACGGGCAAATGAAATTGCCTCCATGCAGGTGATAGGGAATGTGGAAGGCAGGGATGTAGTTATTGTAGATGATATGATCGATACGGGCGGTACTTTAGCCAAAGCCGCAAATATAATTAAAGAACAAGGTGCCAATACGGTCAGGGCCATCTGTACGCATCCTTTATTGTCAGGGAATGCCATTGAAAATATTGAAAATTCAGCCCTGGAAGAACTTGTTGTTACCGATACCATTCCTTTGCGAAAGGAATCGCCTAAAATAAAAGTTTTAACAGTAAGCGATCTTTTCGCCAAAGGCATAAGGAAAACGCATAATCATGAATCGATAAGCTCTTTATTTATACATTAATTACCAGAAGAATGAAAACAATTGAGATTTTAGGGTATAAGAGAACCAATGCAAGCAAAGCTGAAAACAAAAGATTAAGAGAAGAAGGAAATGTACTCTGTGTGTTATACGGAGGAAAGGACCATGTGCAATTTTATGCTCCCTCTATTCTTTTCAGGTCTTTGGTTTATACACCGGATGTTGCATTTGTCAAGCTGAATATTGAAGGGTCGGAATATAATTGTATTCTTGCCGATACTCAATTTCACCCGGTAAGTGAAAATATTTTACATGCGGATTTTATGGAAATCCACGATGATAAGCCGATCAAGATGAATATTCCGGTTCGATTTCATGGAAGTGCCCCCGGGATGTTACAGGGTGGTAAATTGATGGTTAAGCTTCGTTATTTGACCATTCGGGCCCTTCCGGCGAATATGCCTGAATATATTGATATTGATATCAGCAACCTGGATCTTGGGAAATCAGTTCGGGTGAATGAAATTGAAATGAAAGATTTCGAAATTCTTAACGGCCCACAGGTATCCATTGCTTCTGTTTCCATTCCAAGAATTGCTAAGCTCGAAGAGGAAACTGCTGCCGCTGCCGCTGCTGTTACTGAAGAAGGGGCCGAAGCTGCCGCTGCCACTGCTGCTACCGCTGATGCAACGGGAAAAGCAAAACCTGCTGAAGGTGGAGCCAAACCTAAAGAAGGCGCAAAGCCCAGGGAGGGAAAAGAATAGTCGACAGGCTCGAAAATTAGAGGCATTTTGAATCGGATCGGTGGAGGTAATTCCCGTAAGATCTGATTTGTAAATAATTCATTTTTAGTTATTTGTATAATTTCCGATTGGATTTTAACTATTTAATACAATCATTTGATTCATTTTGACCCTATAATTAATCGTGATGAAGTACCTGATTGTCGGATTAGGAAATATTGGGCCTGAATATGAATTGTCGAGACATAATGCCGGTTTCCTGGTGCTCGACCGGCTGGCTGATCTGAATAAAACTGAGTTCAAAACATCGAGGCTTGCCTTTACTTCCGACTTCAGGTTCAAAGGTAAAACCGTACATCTGATTAAGCCTACCACCTACATGAATTTAAGTGGAAGATCAGTGAATTACTGGATGCAGAAACTACAGGTTCCACTCGAAAACTTATTGATAGTTGTAGATGACCTTGCTTTGCCTTTTGGGAAACTCAGGTTGAGGGCCAAGGGATCATCGGCCGGTCATAACGGGTTAAACGATATTGAGCAGCATATCGGCACACAAGATTATTCCAGGTTAAGAATTGGTATCGGTAATAATTTCAGCCGGGGAGATCAGGTCAATTATGTTTTAAGCAGGTTTTCGGAAGATGAATTTAAACAGCTTGAAAGTATATTGACCCAGGCTTGTAGCATAATCACGTCATTTATTAGTGTGGGAATTATTCAGGCTATGAATGAATTTAACGGAAGCCAGCAATAATTATTAAGAACATTCTAAAGTAAAAAAGCCATTTTATTCTTCACAAAATGGCTTTTTTTAACTTTCTTACTATCAAGGATATATTATTCCAATACTTTGATTTTTATATTCCTGAACCAAACATCACTTCCATGGTCCTGCAGGCCAATGTATCCTTCATGAGCTACGTTTGCCCAGTCTTTGTTAAATGTCGGGAATTTACTATTGGCTACCAGTGAATCCCATTCAGGGGTCCATAAATGATACTCAAGCACTTTTACACCGTTCTGGAAATAAACCACCGATCCCTGGTAACAAAGGATTTCCACACTGTTCCACTGGTCATAAGGATTTGCATTTTGGGGTTTTGCCGGGATAAGATCATAAAGAGAACCTGCTTGCCTGTCGCCATCTTTTCCTAAACGAGCATCGGGATTATTGGCATTATCAAGGACCTGCATTTCAGGTGCTGTATACCAGATTTTAG
>CAYNCU010000036.1:0-24159 GCA_964395765.1 uncultured Roseivirgaceae bacterium
CCTTCTTATCCATTTGGAATGCAGGGGAAAATATATGTGCATCTGTTCCTCTCCGAATTGTTTATTAATTCGTCCGTTTCCATAAGCGATAAGATCGTTTATACCCTTGCCGAGAAGGGAAATAAAACGGATCAGGCGGTGGCCAGCGGTATTATCAAAGGAAAGATCATCCTTCCTGAAAAGATCAATTCGCATTGGGAATCCCGGCCCGCCCAGCCCTTCCGCTTATGGGGGGCAACCTATTTCAGGATTAACCTGACGAACAATCTTATTTCAGAATTGCATACCTACTGGGATCTGTATACTTTTCTTCACCAGGGCGAAGTGAAGTTAAATAATTATGTGGCCCTGATCCCGCAAACCAGCCTGGCGGGGAATATGTGATTAACCAATTAACCCAGTTACCCGAACGATAGGTTGTGATTTTCACTTAAAGTGTTTTTCCGCATCAGCCAGATTTTCCGGGGATCCGATATCCGTCCACCATTTATTTTCAGCGTCATAACCTCTTATGAAATTATCGGCAAGGAGATCGAGGTACACATCAATGATGGAAAAAACTCCTTCTCTCTGGATCAAATCGAAAATACGCGGTTCTATAATATGAATTCCGCAGAATGCCATTTCATGCAGCGAATTCCTGCCGGCAGGGTTTTTAACGGTTCCGGTGAGGGCATTTTTCCAGCCGGTGAGATTCCAGTCCTTATCGAATAATAAAAGCCGGTCAGTATTTCTGCACTGAACGACAAGGGTAGCCAGCGGTCTGTCTTCAAGATGTTTATTATAAATTTTGTCCAACTCAATGTCGGATAGAACATCCACATTATGGATGAGAAAAGGATTCCCGTCGTTGAAAAACCATTTTGTATTTTTCAATCCCCCTCCGGTATCGAGCAGCAGGCCGCTTTCATCGGAGAAATTTATCCGCAAGCCGAAATTTTCATGATCTTTTACGAATTGCATGATCTTTTCACCCTGATGATGAACGTTGATGATGATGTCGTCGAATCCGGAAGATTGAAGCTTTTCGAGGACATGTTGAAGCATGGGTTTTCCGTTTACAGGTACCAGTGCTTTGGGAATTTTATCGGTAATGGGTTTGAGGCGGGTCCCCAGACCGGCGGCAAAAACCAGGGCCTTCATATACCCAGCTTTTTAAATTCCTGCTCGCGGTGATTAATGATTATTTCAATTCGATCGCGGTACGTTTTTTCGAGTAGGTTCCTTACCTGTTCCGCGCAGTAGATCGATCGATGCTGGCCGCCCGTGCATCCGAAATTCACCATGAGCCTTGTATATTTTCTACGTATGTATTCTTTTATGGTGTGATCGATAATCCTGAAACTATCGTTCACAAAAGTATCGGCTTCGGTATTTTTCCTGAAAAAATCGACCACCTCCGGATCCATTCCGTTAAGGTCCTTAAATTCCTCACGGCGCCCGGGATTTTCAATTCCCCTGCAATCGAAAACAAATCCGCCCCCGTTTTCAGAAAGGTCTACCGGGATCCCTCTTCGATAGGAAAAACTGTTGATCTCCACCAGAAGGCGGTCGCGGGAATCTTCCCCCCCGGTAAATTGCTGAAGTTCGGGGGAGACAATCATATTTTTCAATACTTTGAACAGGTAAGGATATTTTTTTTCCCGGATATAGTGTTCCAGTAGATAGTCCATGGTTTTAATTGCAAAGGGTATACTTTTAAGGAACTGGGGCTTCTTTTCATAAAATCCCCTGAAGCCGAATGCTCCCATGGCCTGCAACAATCGGATCAGGGCAAAATCATAATAATAATCACGGAATTTTTTATCCTCCAGCGGGTACCATATTTTCAGGCTTTCAATATAGTGGTCGAGTAAATGTTCCCGTTTCCCGAAGGGAATGTCTGCTTTCGCATCGAAGAGTAAAGAAGCCAGGTCATATTGTAGAGCCCCTTTTCTTCCCCCCTGGTAATCGATGAAATATAATTCATCGTCCTTGATCATAATATTGCTCGACTGAAAATCCCGGTACATGAAAAAATCATTGTTCTCGGAAAGCAGGTGGTCGGTGAAAAGAGAGAAGTCGTCTTCCAGCATCTGCTCGTCGAACGGGATCTTTGCCAGTTTTAGAAAATAGTATTTAAAATAACTAAGATCCCACAACATGGATTGCCTGTCGAATTTTCCACGCGGATAACAGACCGAATAATTCAAACCTTCATTCCCTTTGATCTGAAAATAGGGGAGGGCCTCCACGATTTTTTCGAATACATTGAATACCGGGTCGGGGAAATCACCGTTATCCTTGTTGTCAACAAGATAGGAAAAGAGCGTCAGGTCGCCAAGGTCGGACAGGAGGTAAACATTATGGTCAAGGTCTTCGGCATGTACCGCCGGGACGTTTAAGCCCTGCCGGAGAAAATGTTTGGTAAATTCAAGGAATGCTTCATTTTCTTTCCGGTCGGAATTATAAACCCCGATGGCGGTAAAATCACCCGAATAGATCCTGAAGTATTCACGGTATGAACCGGATCTGGGTAGAGGACTGATGCTTTCGGCATGACGGTCAAACGTCCTTTCGAAAATATTCTGTAACAGGTTTATTTTACTGATAAATGACACTTGGCAGAATCCGCTTTCTTTAAAAAAACATTAAAGGCTAAAATTAAGCAGCGGGTGGGTGGTTTGCAAATGGATCTTATTATCAGTTAACAATTATATTTATTCTTACAATAATATAGAAAAATTCCATTGTCATCCGGATTTTACCGTTTCTGTTCCCTTTAATGGTTTTATCCCCGGTCACGAAATTCGTATTTTCAAAGGACCTGTCTTCAAAGCTGTCTTATGATGAATATCATTTTAATTTTGACTGGGCTTATTTATTATTGATTTAACAAAATACCAAAAAAAATTACTAAAACCGATCATTATATTAATCGATATTTTTTTTATAACCTTTTTATTTTCACGGTTTTTTTTACCTGTTGTAATAATACATCCATAGAACCGTACAATTCTGTTTATAAACAAAATACCTCAGCTAAGCTCGATCATGGCACCTTTACGGATCCGCGGGACCATCAAACCTACAGAACCACCACAATTAATACACAAACTTGGATGGCTGAAAACCTCGCCTACATACCATTTATAGATGATTCCTCTCAGGAGGGTATATGGGTTTATGATTTTAATGGCACGGGCATTTCACAGGCTATGGATTCAAAGGATTACGGTATTTATGGATGTTTGTATAACTGGAAAATGGCCAAGGCTGTATGTCCTGAAGGATGGCATTTACCCTCCAGAGCAGAATGGGAAAAATTAATTGATTATGTTCGTAAATGTGGATATTTAAATGACGACAGCCAGGCTTTAAAGGCAGCCTCAGGTTGGATGGGAGGCGCCGGGGGAAATGGAACAGATGCGTTTGGATTCAAATCCTTGCCAGCCGGGCTCAGAAATCCTGCAGGTGATTTTTATTATATTGGCGGGCGGACAGAGTACTGGACTTCAACTCAAAGGGACAGTACCTATTATTGGGCTTATGATTTGGTTCATACCACCAAAACAATCGAAATATATTCGCAAATGAAAAACTTTGGCATGTCTGTCAGGTGTGTAAAAAATTCATCCGGTAATTAAGCTTTTATTTTATTGTTTCCTAAGCCGTAAAGCATTGGTAATTACGGACACCGAACTGAAACTCATAGCCGTAGCGGCAATGACCGGGCTCAGTAATAAACCGAAAACCGGATAAAGAACTCCCGCTGCTATTGGTATTCCGATTGTATTATAAACAAAGGCAAAGAACAGGTTCTGCCTTATATTTCTCATGACTTTGTGACTAAGCTCCCGCGCACGGACAATGCCAGTTAAATCACCTTTGACCAGGGTAATCTCGGCGCTTTGCATGGCGATATCCGTGCCGGTTCCCATGGCAATCCCGATATTGGCCTGAGCCAGTGCAGGCGCGTCATTGATACCGTCACCGGCCATAGCCACGACATGTCCCTGTTCCTGTAACTCCTTTACTTTTTTATATTTATCTTCCGGAAGACAATCCGCCTGGTAGCCATCCAGCTTAAGTTCTTCGGTAACCGCTTTTGCCGTATATTCATTATCGCCTGTAAACATGTGGACCTTGACGCCCATTTTTTGAAGGGATTGAACGGCTCCGAAAGAAGTTTCTTTAATCGTATCGGCCACGCTGACAATACCTTCAACGGCCTCTTCGGAAATAAGGTACATTACGGTTTGTCCGATCAATTGCCAGTCTTTAACTATTTTCATTTTTTCTTCATCCGTAGTTCTCTTAAAGTCTTCGAGAAGCCTGTGATTTCCCAGCCCGTATTTCTTACCCTGGTAATTCGCCTGAACTCCCTTACCAGTGATCGATTCAAATTTTTCTACCTTATGCAGAGCCATATTTTGTTCTTTTGCTCCCTGCACAATTGCATCGGCTATTGGATGTTCACTGCCCGAATCCAGTGAAGCGGCAAGCTGCAGGATTTCCGAATCGGACATTTTGCCGAATGATTTAAAATTTTTCAGGGCGGGTTTCCCTTCGGTCAACGTACCGGTCTTGTCAATGATCAGCGTATCTACTTTTTCCATTTCCTCAATGGCCCTTGCGTCTTTTACCAGTACGCCCGACTGGGCGCCACGCCCCGTTCCGACCATGATGGACATGGGGGTTGCCAGCCCCAATGCACAGGGGCAGGCGATAATCAGCACCGATACGGCATTAACGAAGGCATAAACATAAGCAGGTTCAGGTCCCCATACGGCCCATATGATTCCGGTCAGGAGGGCTATAGAGATTACGATCTGAACAAAATATTTTGCGACAATGTCTGCTAAACGCTGTATGGGTGCCCGCGAACGTCCGGCTTCATTTACCAATTCCACAATCTGTGAAAGCAGTGTGTCACTGCCGACTTTTTCGGCTTTCATGTCGAAGGTGGTTTTGCCGTTAATAGTACCGCCGGTTACCTTGTCATGGATAGATTTATCGGACGGTATGGACTCGCCCGTGATCATACTCTCGTCAATTACGGCGGAACCTTCTATAATTATACCGTCTACCGGTATTTTCTCTCCTGGTTTTACCCTTAACTTATCGCCAACCTGAACCTCCTCCAGGGCCACTTCTTCTTCCTGGCCCTTACGGATAAGTCGGGCTACGGGAGGAACAAGGTTCAGTAATGCTTTAATGGCTGAATTTGTCTTACTGTGCGCTTTAAGTTCCATTACCTGTCCCAGCATTACCAGGGTAAGGATCGTGGCGGAAGCTTCGAAGTATAGCTGTACATTACCCGAAGCATCCTTGAATTGCGCGGGGAATATTCCGGGCGCAATCAGGCCCACGACGCTGAATATATAAGCGGCACCCACTCCGATCGAGATGAGGGTCCACATGTTAGGGGTCCGGCGCCGGATCGAACTCCAACCCCGTTTAAAAAATGTCCATCCCGCATAAAACACGACAGGCCCTGCGAGCAGAAATTCAATCCAGTTCCAGAATATTTTCGGGGCAACGGTTTCAAGGTTCAGGAAAGGTATCATATCCGACATAGCGATGATAATCAGGGGAATGCTCAGCGCAAGTGACATCCGGAATTTCCGGGCCATTTTTTTATAGGCACTTTCCTCTTCACTGACTTCTTCTCCTTTTTCCGGTACCAGGTTCATCCCGCACTTCGGGCAGGTTCCCGGGTGATCCTGTTTTATTTCCGGATGCATCGGGCAGGTATAGATAGTTTTTCGGGGAGTCAGGCTGACCGACTTCTGCAGGTCCATTCCGCAAACCGGGCATTCGCCGATTTCATTGTAGGTCTTATCGCCTTCGCAACGCATAGGACAGAAGTAAGATCCCGATGAGGCTGAATATTTCGGTTCATAATTATGATTGTGCTCATGCTGACGGGGCGGTTCGAACGTTGTACCGACGGGGATCAGCTTCATATGGCACACCGGGCAACGTCCGGATTCATTATAAGTTTTATCCCCTTCGCATTCCATGGGACAGTAATATTGAGTTGTATCGCCGCGTTGGCCGGGCTTTTCCCTTCTCTTTATTTCCGGCAGGGGAGAGAGATCCCATGGAGGTTGGGGCCCGGGTACAGTATTTTTATCTTCAACCGGAACCAGGTACATTTCACATACCGGGCAGGTTCCGGGCCGGTCATAGGTTTTGTCTCCTTCACAATGCATCGGGCAATAATATTTGTCGACCTGACTTGATTGCAAATCATCAGCATTACCGTCTGATTTAACACCGGCTTGTTCTATCTCATTTTCTTTTACAGGAATCAGGAACATTTCGCAAACGGGACAAGTGCCCGGCTCATCGTAGGTTTTATCCCCTTCGCATCGCATCGGGCAGTAATATTTGTCTTTTATTTGAACACTCATTTCGTGTACTGATTACTGCTGCTGCAGATTATTGCAGGTCTTTTTTCATTATATCAAATTCTTCTTTGCGGATCTCCCCCCGGGCATACCGTTCTTTTAATATATCCATGGGCGATTTTGAACCGGCATGACCACCGGGTTGTTTATTGCGGTTAATAGTTATAATTGACAGCCAGATACCGAAGATTAAAATAATGAGCCAGAATATCCATCCATAGCCCATTCCCCATCCATAATAAAATCCATGCATCATCATTTTACGATTAATATTTAAAAACTTTTAAAAATCCCTAAATTATTCCTTAACGGGAACCAGTTTCATATGACATACCGGGCAATTACCGGGCTGATCATATACCTTATCACCCTCGCATTTCATCGGGCAGAAATATTTTCCGGATGAATGCTGAGATTCATCCTCATTATGGGTTTCGTGTAAATTCTCGCTCTTTCCTGAACTTTCATTTCCTGAATAAAAAATATTCGGGAATCGGGTTGAAAAATAATTTATTGAATTCATAATCTTAAAATTAAAATTGAAACTTTTATTAAAGATAGAACCGTTAAATCCACATCCTGTTTTAAATTTCAGTAATTGATTTTAAATTTCCTGTCAATTCCTGTAAGGCAGGGCTGTAAACTACACAGGCTTCATTATAAAACCAATGATATTTATTGTATTACTTCCTTTATACTCCCGCACGTAGGCATTTTTGATCCAAAATATGGATTCCTGATTTCCTTATACTGGCTGAGCCAGTAAGCCCCTTGGTTATGATTGGCCATCGGACAGAACTGGTAATATGCCGTCCTGCCGGACAGCCCGAAACTCTTAACGGCGTCGACGAAAGAAGATGAAAGAACGGCAAAGGATTCTCTCACCCCGTCCAATGTGCCGCTTTTATTTATTTTGTCCAGATTGGAATTGATTTTATCGAGGTAATTCATCCACTGGAGGTGCGCATCGCCTTTTAGCAACGTCATATCAACAGCTTTAAGCTGTTTTGAAATGGCACCGGATGACTGTCTGGCCTCATCCAGGTTGGAGGCAAACAATGCATCTTTAAGATCCAGGTATTTGTCGTAAACGACGGTTAACTGGTCCTTGAATTTTTTATCGGGGTCGATTCCGGATTTCATGGATTGTTCCTGCAACTTGATTTCAGGATCTCCGATCACATTATTTTTTTGACCATTCATTTGCATACCGGGCATCCCGGCCTCTCCTGCTTCTCCCCCGGGGTTCATCATACTGAATTTTCCCTGAAGCTGGGCGGCAGCATCGATCTTGAATACGCCGTTGGTGGCTACTTCTTCTCCTTCCTTCAAACCTTTAGCAACCACATAGTAATCGCCGGCCTGGGGCCCAAGCACGATATCGCGATAGGAAAAGATATAGTCGCTTCCGGGTTTTAGCACATATACCACGGCTCTTTTTCCTGTCCATAGAATTGAAGTTCTGGGTACCACCAGGGCTTCATTTTTGCCGGGAAGAACGGCATGGATAATCCCTGTAACGAACATTTCAGGTTTCAGCCATCCTTTCGTGTTCATGATTTCAGCTCTTACTGTTGCCGTCCGGGACTGGGGGTTGATCACCGGGTCGATAAAGGCAACCGTACTGGTATATTCCTGCCCTGGCATAGAGCCGACGATAAAGTGTATCTTGTCACCCGGTCGGATCCATGGCAGATCGATCTCGTAGGCGTCAAACATGACCCAGACCCTGTTGAGATCGGCGATCTCAAATAATTCCGAACCTTCCTTTACGTAATCTCCCAGGGTTACGATCCTTTTGGTAACGGTTCCTCCCTGGGGTGCCAGAATATCGAAATAAAACTGGGGTTCACCCTTATTTAGAATTCCCTGGATCTGTGCGTCAGTCAGGTCCCAGAGCTTGAGTTTATTGACGGCCGCCTGGTAAAAGGAAGGATTCGTCGTTTCGTATTTTTTGGCTTCAAAGAGTTCCTTCTGGGCAGTAACCAGCTCCGGCGAATAAATTTCCGCAAGCCTTTGGCCTTTCCTGACTTCCTGCCCGGTAAAATCGATAAATAGTTTTTCTATTCTTCCGGCAAACCTTGATGTAATTACGGCGATTTTTCTTTCATCGGCCTGGATTTTACCTGGCATATAAATATCTTTCACGGGTACCTTTTTTTCAACTTTCGTGATTTCAACCTGAGCCAGTTTCATGGCGGCGTCGGTCATCTGTATTTCATCAGCATTCGCCTTTTCATCTTTTTCTTCTACATTCAGAGGGATCAAATCCATTCCGCAAATCGGGCATTTGCCCGGGTGATCCTCCCGGATCTGGGGATGCATGGAGCATGTATATATTTGTTTATTTGCGGATTTGTTGATGGGTTGATTTGCGTCCGTAGCAGTAACACTATTGGATGAATATATGCTTTGTTTCATGGAAGGTTTTATGACCCACCCAAGAAATAAGCCGATCATCAGGATAATCCCTCCGAGTACGAATTTGTTTTTTAATAAATTTTTCATTGTTATTTACTTTTATATTATTGACCCATTAAATAGTTTATTTTGGCAGCATAGGTGTTTTGCTCTACCCTGGCTTTTTCAAGCTCCAATTCATAACTCAATAATTTTCTTTCCATTCTGATCACCTCCTCGAAATTTTTTCCTTCGGTACTGTATGCGGTGACTAAAAGGTTGAGTGCCTGATTGGCATACCCGGATTGTTTACGATAAAGATCTACCCGTCTTACCGCATCCATATAATCCCTGTATACTTCTTCCAGGTTCGTTTTCAGGTGATTTTCCGTGTTCTCTTTTGCAAAACTTACGGATTCCTGCCTGATCTTATTTTCATTGATCATCGCTTTGTATTTATCACGGTAAAGCGGAATCCTGATACCAATCTGCGGAAAGATAAAAGCATCTTTTCCGTTTCCGGCCATCGTAACATCGGTTCGCGGACTGATATTGATATAATTGAATCCCAGGCTAAATGAAGGGGCTCCCATTTTCCGGGCCGCCTCGGTCGTACTGGCATAAGATTCGTTTTCCAGATCCAGTTTTTTCAACATAAGGTTATTGGCCATGATGCTGTCAACCAGGGACGGTTTGGAAATATCGATCGTCTCACTCCATAGCGAATCCGGAAGCGATATATTATTTTCAATCTGCGTATTAAGAAGTTCTTCGAACTTTGTTACCAGTGGCTCTTTGGAATCCTGCAGGTAGGCTAACCGGTTATCCAGGTCCTCCCATTCCATCTGTACTCTCAGCACATCGACAAAGCCGGTACGTCCTGCTTCAAAATTTGACTGAGCCAATTGCTTGTAGGTGTTCAGCAAATGCAGGTTTTCGTTGGTAAAAGATATTGCTTTCTGCAGGAAATACAGTTTGTAATACGTAGCCTTAACTTCACTGAACAATTTTACCTTGGCGTCTTCGAAGGTTTCAAAATCAGCTTTAGCCATCAGACCTGCGGCCTCTTTTTCCGCATGCAGGGTACCGAACCAGGGGAAGGCTTGTGAAAGGGATATACTGGCCCGTTGTGCACCGACACGGGTTTCAACAGGTTGTACGAAATACCCGAACATTAATTGCGGATCGGGAAGTGCACCCACCTGCGGCACTTTCTCGAGAGCGGCACGGTACAGATCGAATTTGGCCTTTAGATCGGCGTTATTTTTCCCGGCGGTTTCGAGATACTGGTCAAGCTCCTTTTGGGCAAAAACGAAGTTGCCGCTGATTAACGTTATGAAACCTGCGAGGATTATTCTGATTAATTTATTCATGATCGGATATATTTTTTAAGGCTGCTTTCTGTTCTTTTTTCCATTTTCCTTCCTGCCACATGCTGTAGAGGATCGGAACCACGAACATGGTAATGATCTGGATAGACATTCCCCCGAATTCGGGAATGGCCATCGGTACCATGATATCGGAACCTTTACCGGTAGAAGACAGGACAGGCAACAGGGCTATGATGGCCACGGCCGCCGTCATCATGGCGGGACGTACCCGCATCATGCCGGCATGAAGAATGGCTTTTCTTATTTCCGGGATGGAATTCGGTTTCTCCCTTTCAAATACCTGTTTTATATACGTTCCCATGATGACTCCATCGTTGGTGGCCATTCCGAACAAGGCGATGAAACCCACCCAAACGGCAACGCTCAGGTTGATGGTATGCATCTGGAACATTTCCCTGATGCTCATTCCGGCTATCGAAAAATTCATGAACCAGCTTTGGCCGTACAGCCAGAGGATGAGAAATCCGCCCGAGAAAGCGACGAATATCCCGGAGAATACCATACTGGTGGTCTGTATATTGCCGAACTGGAAATAAAGAATGAGGAAGATGATGATCAGGCTGACCGGTACAAGTAGTGAAAGCCTTTTGGTGGCACGGATCTGGTTTTCATAATTGCCGGCAAATTTGTAACTGACACCGGAAGGAATTACCAGTTCCCCGGAAGCGATCCTGGCTTTAATAAAACGTTGCGCCTGTTCCACCACATCCACTTCGGCATATTGAGGTTTCTTATCAAAGATCACGTAGCCGTCGAGGAATGTATTTTCGCTTTTGATCATTTGCGGACCTCTCCGGTAAGTGATCTCCGCAAGTTCGCCTAAAGGAATATTATTCCCCATCGGCGTGGGAATCAGAATATTTTTAAGATCATCGGGGTTATCCCGGTACTCCCTTGCATATCGGGCACGTACAGGAAATCGTTCACGGCCTTCTACCGTGGTAGTAAGTGTATTGCCGCCGACGATCATTTCAATATTTTCATTCACATCCCGGACGGTTAAGCCATAGCGTGCAATGGCACGGCGGTCAATCTTTATTTCGAGGTAGGGCTTTCCGACAATCCGGTCAGCGAAAACCGAAGACGGGTCAATGCCCGGTACTTCCTTCAGGTATTTTTCCATTTCAAGTCCGACATTCTCAATAGTATTCAGATCCGGACCGAAAATTTTCATGCCTAAGGGAGCCCGCATGCCGGTTGATAGCATGATCAGCCGGGTTTGGATAGGTTGTAATTTTGGTGCTGACGTCATTCCCGGAATATCAGCTGCCTTCACGATCTCTTTCCATATATCATCCGGGGAATTGATCTGAGGACGCCATTGCCGGAAATATTCTCCGTTGTCATCCGGAATCAGCAGGCTTTTATCCAATTCCTTAAATCCCATTGAAGGATCGTATGTTGATCCGTCTTTCAGCATAAATCTTCCTTTTTTATCGACTTTGAAACGCATCCGGTAGCCATTGCCATTCAGGATGTATTCCGGCCTGTAGTTGATGGTATTTTCAAACATGGAAATAGGAGCGGGGTCGAGGGCGGAATTTACGCGGCCCCATTTCCCAACCACCGACTCCACCTCCGGGATCGCCTGTACTCTTTTATCAAGGATCCCGATATCCTCAATATTTTCTTCCACTCCCGAATGTGCCATGGTGGTGGGCATCAGGAGAAACGATCCTTCGTTCAGGGGCGGCATGAATTCCTTACCAACTCCGGGAAGGATATCCCGAAGTGAATTCCATACCGTGGTTTTACGGATATTCCAACCCACTTCTTCGCACCCGTTGGCAATAAATCCGAAAACCTTGTCAAATCCCTGCCATACGGAAATTCCGAATACAAGGATGAGCATCGGCAGGCTGAGGAATGTCCATTTATGTTCAAGGCACCAGGGAAGTATTTTCGGATAAAGGTGTACGATGGTTTGCAGGACGCCGAGAACCGCGGCGATCAGGATGGATACAAAGGCGAAATTTATTAAATAGGAATTCTGGGCTCCCAGCGGCAACCAGATCCGCGTGAGGAAGAAAACGACCGCAAATAATATGATGGCTGTATTGATCCAGGCAGTATATTTTCTTTTATTTTCGGGCCAGTAATCTTCGGTCAGGTTATTAGTGCCGAATGCCAGAAGGATGAAGCCGAGGAAATTTCCGTAAAAAACCAGGACTCCGATACCAAGCACAATTAAAATAATATTTGAAACCCTTTTCGTTCTTTTGCTGTCGAACCGGATCCCGAAAATCCAGTGGGCAAAGGCGGGAATTACAATGATGCCCAATACCAGGGAGGCCACCAGGGCAAAGGTCTTGGTGAAGGCCAGTGGCCGGAACAGTTTGCCTTCTTCCGCCTGCATGGCAAAAACGGGAAGGAAGCTGACAATGACCGTTGCCAGCGCCGTCATGATGGCCGAGGCAACTTCCTTGGAAGCATCAAATACTACAATTAATAATTCCCTTCCCGACTTTTCATGATGCTCCGGCATCTCCAGGTGCCGTACAATATTCTCGGTAAAGATTATCCCGATGTCCGTCATGACCCCGATAGCGATGGCGATACCGGAGAGGGCCACCACGTTGGCTTCGACTCCTGATTCCCGCATGACAATGAAAGTCATCAACACGGCAACCGGAAGGAGGCTTGAGATAATGACTGAAGCCCGAAGATTCATGACCAGTACGATCACCACGATTATACTGATCAGGACCTCCAGGGTTAACGCTTCCTGCAAGGTGCCCAGTGTTTCTTTTATTAAGCCCGTTCTGTCATAAAAGGGGACGATGGTCACTTTGGATACCGTTCCATCTGCCAATGTTTTACTCGGGAGGCCGGGGGATATTTCTTTGATCTTTTCCTTGACATTATTAATAACCTGGAGCGGATTTGAGCCATACCTGGCAACTACTACTGCCCCTACCGCTTCAGCCCCGTCTTTATCCAGGCCGCCTCTTCTTGTTGCCGGTCCGAAATTTACTTTTGCCACATCCCTCAGCATGACCGGGATATTGTTATGCACCGCCACCACCGCTTCTTCCAGGTCGGAAAGGCTTTTGATATATCCCAATCCTCGTACCAGGTATTCTGCGCGGTTGAATTCTATGGTCCGGGCTCCGACGTCGAGGTTACAGTTTTTCACTGCATTCATGATCTGGGCTACAGTTACGTTATTTTCTTTCATGGCCGCCGGATCGATATCCACCTGGTATTCCTTTACAAAACCGCCGACGGATGCCACTTCGGATACCCCGTCAGCCGATGACAAAGCATATTTAACATAGAAATCCTGTAAAGTCCGCAGTTCCTGCGGGTCCCAACCGCCCGCGGGTTTTCCGGTCTTCGGATCACGGCCTTCCAGGGTATACCAGAATATTTGTCCCAGGGCGGTAGCATCCGGTCCCAGGGCCGGCTTGACCCCTTCGGGTAATGTACCGGCAGGAAGTGAATTTAATTTTTCAAGGATTCTTGAACGGCTCCAGTAAAATTCAATTTTGTCGTTGAAGATGATATAGATGGTTGACAAACCGAAGATGGAACTGCTGCGTATGGTTTTTACTCCCGGTATTCCCAGCAAGGCGGTAGTCAGCGGGTAGGTAATCTGGTCCTCAATGTCCTGGGGCGACCGGCCCATCCATTGCGTGAAAACAATCTGCTGGTTCTCTCCGATATCGGGAATGGCATCTACGGGAACCGGGTCCCTCGGCAACCAACTGATGTTCCAGTTGAAAGGAGCTGTGACAATACCCCAGGCGATAAAGACCGCCAGAATGATTACGGTTATTAATTTATTTTCAAGAAAGAATTTTATGATCCTGTTCAGCATAATAAAAATGATTAATATGAAATTGTAAGGCACGGCATAGCCATGCATTTTCAGGTTGAAATGCTGAAAGGAAGGGTCAGATCAGGAAGGAATGGAATTGTATGTTTTTATCTGTTTGTATGAGGGGAGGGCTGTGAGATACTGATAAAGCAGATGATTGTGCAAAATTAACAAGTAATGAAATATAGGGCGTAAAAGTTATAGTACCGATAGGGAATAATTTAGCCAGGACAACAAAAGAAAACGTATTTTGAGGATTTTTCAGTTTGACGGTTTCGTGAGTATCGTGACAACCGCTCTTTTTATGCCCTTGCGTTATGTTATTCATTGATATCGGGCAGTCATCTTTAGATAAGGTGGTAGCGTATGTGCATGGAATAGCGGCGGTAAACAACCTTACATCGACCAGGTGGTCATAGCAATAATGCCTGTTCACGGGGATTCCGATGGCGGAAACCAGGATGGTTGCGGAAAGCAGAAAATTAACAAATGGCTTAATGACCTTCATTCCCTTTTAAATCAATATCAGTAACGATATTTTGATTCAATTTGTTTTACCAATGAACAAAAGTAATTTTTTATGCCGGAATGATTATGATTTATATCATAATTCCGGTCAGGAGGAAGGCAGTTCAGAAAATTCCGGGATTTTATAAATTCCCGTGAATTCTATCGATTACACTTTTGATATTATACTAAAAGTATTATACCTTTGGTAACATGAAGGACATAAATCCCTTTTTAATCTCAGGATATTCGGGTCCGGAATTTTTTTGTGACCGGGAGAAAGAGACAAAACGGTTAAAAGAAGCTTCCCTGAACGGCCTGAATATGACACTTTTTTCTCCCAGGAGACTTGGCAAAACCGGGTTGATCAATCATTTGTTTTATGTATTAAGAAAAGAAAAAATAAATACGGTATACATTGATGTATCGGGAACTGAAAATTTCAATGGGTTTATTGTTCAGTTTACCAATGCGGTTCTGAAGTTAGGATCTCCATCCAAAAATATACTATTGACCAGGGCCCTGGAATTATTCGGTAAAATAAGACCGACTCTTACCTTAAACGATCTTACCGGGATGCCTGAAATCTCATTTCATCTTGAATCGGAAAAGGAGCAGCAGTCAACCCTGCAGGAAGTATTCGAACTGCTTGAGAAGCAAAAACAACGGAATCTGATTGCCATAGATGAATTTCAGCAAATCAATCTGTATCCCGAGAAGAACACGGAACAGATATTAAGAAAATATATACAACTACTTAAAAACAGTAATTTTATTTTTTCAGGAAGCCAGCGGCATTTGCTTCTTCCGATGTTTACGGATGCAAAACGACCTTTCTATCAGAGCACAGGATTCCTTGCCCTGGAAAAACTGGAACACGATAAATATAAAGACTTTATAATCAACCAATTTAAGAAGGTTAATCAGGGTATTGATGAAAAAGCAGTAAATTTCATTCTTGACTGGACACAATCCTATACTTTTTATACTCAATATTTCTGCAACCGGTTATATGCTAAAAATTATAAATCCATAACCGAAAAAATTCTTAAGGGAACGATACTGGAAATTTTTGCCGAAAGGGAAACAATTTATTACAACTATAAGAAATTGCTATCCGGTCAACAGTATAAGTTAATGACGGCAATAGCCATAGAGAATGCGATCCGGGAACCTACTCACCAGGCATTTATTAAGAAGCATGATCTTGGAAACGCTTCTACCGTGAGAAAAAGCCTGCAGGCATTGGTTGAGAAGGAGATCATTTATGAAACACTTACTGAAGAAAAATCCATTTTCAGGGTATACGATGTATTCCTTTCGAGATGGCTTCAATGGAACAACCGTAGCTAAACCGGCTTACCATCGATTCCGAATTTTAATTCTTGCGATTTCAGTCCACCTTCCTCACGCTACCTCCGCTGTTTTCTGTAGTATATTCCTTGTCCGGATTTCCACGGTACCGGATGGATCCCCCGCTGCTGGCTTCGGCATCGAGATATTTGTTGGCATTGATCCGCGCATGACCGGCTGAGCTTACCCTGACTTCGGAATTGTCGCAGTTCAGGTCTTGCGCTTCATAACCGCCCGCGCTGCTGATTTCAACCTCCTGTTTTTGAGTCTGTCCTTTTACATCCAGGTTACCGGCACTGCTGATATCGACTTCCAGGGATTTTACATCCAGGTTGATCGAACCTCTGCCGGCGCTTGAAACATCAATTTCCATTTTATCGGACTGGATGGGATCATCAGCAGTTACCTTTGAGGCAGAGCTTATACTGATGGATTCCAGGGAGCGGTAGGTGACATAAACCGTGGCATCCACGTGGTGATAATTTCCCGATCGCATATGAATTTTCAGCTCGGAACCGCTGACTTCGGTGATCACATTTTCGGGAGAGGTACCGCTTACGGATAATTCCGCTTTTTCTTCCTGACCTTTTTTAAGGATTACCTCGACAGCAGAACCCACGCTGATTTCATCAAAATGGGACAAATTCCTGGTTTCATGGCTCTGTGAATATCCGAAGGAAGCCGCTAATGCAGCGAATGCAAATAGTAAAAATCTTTTCATTGTTGTTGTGTTGTTATCCAATATCTATTGACGGACAGCAATTTAAATAGTTGCATGGTATTTAAAAAGTTTATTGAAAATTTTTACATTCATGCAGGAAAAAGCCCCCAAAACCCTAATTGTCATTAAAATGCGTGTTTTATGACGGAATCATTCACAGTTACCGTCCTGGTCCCAGCCCCGCCTGAAAGGATTTATAAGGCCTGGCTTAACAGCCGTGAGCATTCAGCTTTTACGGGGAGTAAGGCTGTTGTGAGTGCGGCGCCGCGAGGGAAATTCAATGCCTGGGATGGTTATATAATCGGAAAAAACCTGGCACTTAAACCTTGTTCAAGAATAGTCCAGGCCTGGAGGACTACTGAATTTTCAGATAGTGACCCGGATTCAAGAGTTGAAATTACTTTTGAAGAAGAACATGGAAAAACAAGAATAACCCTGCATCACGCCAATATTCCCGCCGGACAGGCTAAATCCTACAAACAGGGTTGGAAGGATTTTTATTTTAAACCGATGAAGGAATATTTCCGTAATACACAAGGCTGAGAATCTTCCGCACGTCAATAATCGCCGATATTTATTACCCAAATACCTCCCGAAAATTCCAATTTTAGCGTATAATTGCGGCTGTTGAATGCATCCCGGAAAAGGGATGAAATGACGGTACATCGAAGGTGCCTGATTAAGGATTTTTAGAGGTTATTTTTAAAACTAAATCGAAAAAATATGATTTCCACTATTGAAAAACAGCTTACGGATGACCTTAAGGAGTTACTGGAACATAAATGTATATTTCCGAAGGAACACCTGCATTTGCCGGGCCCCGATATAGTCGATAGGATCTATGCACAGTCCGACCGTTCTCCCAATGTGCTCAGGAACATTCAATCCTTGATCGAGCATGGAAGACTTTCCGGAACAGGTTATGTTTCCATACTGCCGGTTGACCAGGGAATAGAGCACAGCGGGGGCGCATCGTTTGCACCGAATCCGATTTATTTTGACGGAGAAAATATTGTTAAACTGGCAATCGAAGGCGGATGCAATGCTGTCGCTTCAACCCTTGGAGTGCTGGGTTCAGTGGCAAGAAAATATGCCCATAAGATCCCCTTTATCCTGAAGATCAATCATAATGAAATCCTTTCCTATCCGAATAAATATGACCAGATCCTGTTCGGCGGCGTGGAGCAGGCATTTGACATGGGTTGCGCAGGTGTAGGGGCAACGATTTATTTCGGCTCTGAAGAAAGCAGCAGGCAGATCATTGAGATCTCACAGGTATTCCAGCATGCCCATGAACTGGGAATGTTTACCGTATTATGGTGCTATCTCCGCAATTCGGGATTCAAGAAAGATGGTGTTGATTACCATACGGCTGCCGACCTCACGGGTCAGGCTAACCATCTCGGTGTGACCATCGAAGCGGATATAATCAAACAGAAACTCCCGACCAATAACGGAGGTTATAAAGCCATTAATTTTGGTAAGACCCACGAAAAAGTCTATACGGAATTGTCTACCGATAATCCCATCGATCTTACCCGTTACCAGGTTATTAATAATTATATGGGAAGAATGGGTTTGATCAACTCCGGCGGGGCTTCCGGTAAAAATGACCTGGCAGAAGCAGTCAAGACCGCCATCATTAACAAACGGGCTGGTGGAATGGGACTGATCTCCGGAAGGAAGGCATTTCAGAAATCGATGAAAGACGGAGTTGCGCTTCTTAATGCCATTCAGGATGTATATCTTGATAAGGATATTACCATCGCATAAAAATATATTCCAAAAAGTAAAAGCTGTTCTGGTAAAAGGACAGCTTTTTTTTTAAATAGTACCCTCGCCCTCGATTCTGGTAGTAGCGTCTCGCTACGACCTTGCGATCCTGGAATATAATCTTAAATTTAATTACCTTGCAACCTTGAAATCCCAATATCCATGAAAGCAATAAAAATATTTTTTATCCTTTCGTTTTTTGCACTGACCGATTCCTCTTGTACAAAGAAAGAAGTAAGCGACATTCAACCGAATAAAGTCGTCCCCACCCCGCAGCAGATCGCTTATGAGCAAATGGAATTTATCGGCTTCATTCATTTCGGTGTTAACACGTTTACCGACCGGGAATGGGGAACCGGCAAGGAGGACCCGGATATTTTCAACCCGGAAAAACTGGATGCAGGACAATGGGCAAGTATAGCGAAAAAGGCAGGAATGAAGGAACTGATCATCACGGCGAAACATCATGACGGATTTTGCCTTTGGCCCAGCGCTTTTACCGATCATTCCGTGAAAAGCAGTCATTGGGAGGACGGCAAGGGTGACGTACTTAAGGATTTTTCGGAAGCCTGCGAGAAAGAAGGAATAAAACATGGATTTTATCTTTCCCCCTGGGACATGCACGAATCTTCATATGGTACCAATGACTATAATAATTATTACCTTTCCCAGCTTAGGGAATTGCTTACCAATTACGGAAAAGTTTCCGAAGTCTGGATGGATGGAGCCAAGGGAGAAAATGCGAAGGATATGGAATACGATTTTCCCGCATTCCGTTCGCTGATCTACCAGCTCCAGCCCGACGCCCTGATCTTTTCCGATGCCGGCCCGGATATCCGGTGGATCGGAAACGAAAACGGGATTGCCGGTACCACTAACTGGTCTACTATCAACAATGTAAATATCGTCATCGGAAAGGCAGACCCCGCCTATCTCAACACGGGAGACCCCAATGGGAGTAATTGGGTGACCGGAGAATGTGACGTCTCCATTCGGCCGGGTTGGTTTTACCATGCTTCCCAGGACAGCCTGGTGAAATCACCACAGCAGCTGGTAGATCTTTATTATAAATCAGTGGGAAGGAATGCCAACTTTCTTCTGAATATTCCCCCCGATAAGGATGGTCTATGGTATACTCAGGACGTAAAGAATCTGCTTGAATTCAGGTCGATCCTGGATGAAACCTTCAGCACGAACCTGGCCCGGGATAAAGAGGTTACCGCCTCCGACTGGAGAATGAAAAATGAAAAATTCTCTCCCCAAAATATAAATGATACGAGCCTGAATTCCTACTGGGCCTCCAATGACGGCATTATCAAATCCTGGTTGGAGGTTGATCTTGGCGGCCCTGTCACCTTCGACCGGATCATGATCCAGGAGCCCATCCGGTTCGGGCAAAGGATATCCGGCTTTACTGTAGATGCGTTAATGGACGGTGAGTGGAAAACCGTTGGCGAAGGAACTACGATCGGGCATAAACGATTACTCAGGATAGATCCGGTTACGACAAATAAGGTCAGGCTGATCATTACCGATGCCAATAATACTCCTGCGATAAGTAATTTCGGGCTTTATAAAGCTTCTTCGAGGGAACCTCTAATTACGGATTGATAAATTCATGTTATATGAAAATAGATCATATCGGAATATGGGTGAAGGATCTCGACCGCATGGCCGGCTTCTATCAAAAATATTTTCAGGCCACTGCCGGTGAAAAATATCATAACCCGCTCAAAAATTTCACCTCATGTTTTTTGAGATTACCTTCAGGGCCTGGGATAGAACTGATGCATAACCCTTCCATTTTACCGCCCGTAGAAGTCCCCGACGTTCTGCATACCGGTTATATACATATGTCTATATCGGTTGGAAGCGAACAGGATGTGGATTGGATCACCGAAAGCCTGCAAAATGATGGATACCCGGTCCTGGATGGTCCGCGCAGAACGGGAGATGGTTATTATGAAAGCGTTATTTCGGATCCGGAAGGAAACCGGGTGGAATTGACCGTTTAGAATTTATTTTAAGAAAATCAAATCTTACCATACGATGAGGGGCCCCGGCTCAAGGCCGGTGATAATAGCTACTATTTTGGGTTAGTAAAGGAGTATCTGTTCCAAATTAATGTTATTTTACTTCTGCCATGCCTGCGAAGAAGACTCTGGTTGATAATCGAATAAATGAATATTATGGTATGTTGGTAATTCCTGCGCACCAGCTAACGATTGCCCTGGTTTTTAAACCAGGGTGAAAAAGCAAAAAACTACAAATTTCCAACTGGAAAATCAATGAGTCAATCAATGAACATGAATTCTATATCTCAATGGATTGTGAAACAAGTGAAAAGCGATTAAAGAGATTTTACTAAACCACAGGGAAGCGTCACATAAAGGAAATGTTTCGGTTTATCATTCAACACGCGACTTCAATATTTCATTTACCTGATAAACCTATAACTGAACTTTACCAAAAATACATCCTGAGGGTAGACGGAAAAAAGATTATCCGTCAGATTTCCGACGGTCTGATCCTGAAATAGATCACTTCCTGTGCGCCCCTGGGTCCAGACAAGGAATAAGGTGGATCCGGGTTTATATTCCCAGCGTACAACGAAGTTAGAATTGAACTGCACAAAATCAAAATCGGGGTTGTCAAACGAAAAATCCGTCGCTCCCTTTTCAGCCGGATGGATCCGGTAGGAATTGTTTTTGTTATCCAATGAAATTTCGTTGCCGGAATACAGGTGGAATCGATTTCCATACATGTCGGCTCCCGCATTCGTGATTTCTTTAAAGTCATGGTATAACCCTCGGGAAACAAAAGGCTGACCATAATATTGTATGCTCAGGTTTGGAGTCAGGCTGAGATTGATTCTTGCGGTAAGACTCGCCGTGACCTGGTTGATATACCCGGTTATATATTTGTTTTCCCCGTCGCCTATGTCCACCGTAGTAACATACTGCATGGAATTTTTATTGATGGAATAACCAGGGTTAAGAGAAACATTCAGGTATTTTAAGGGCTGATAATTAATATATAAATTATAACTGTTCATCATCAGGTATTTATCAAGGCCGTAAGTATGGGAATAGTCTATCTCGAAATTCAGTTTTTTCCGGTAATCGCTGGCGATAAATGTATTGATTTGCGCACCCGGCGGCAGGCGGAGCAATGGCCCGCCGCGGAGCAGGTCGTTATCCAGTTTGTAAAAGGTATAGGTGATGCCGGTTCCGAAACTATAATAATTTTTAAACTGCATGTTCATGTTGTAATTCGCCGCCCGGTAAAGATTAGTTCCGGAAAAATCCCAGTTGGTCCATTGGTTTACATTAGCCTGGAAGCGGTTTAATATCCACCAGGGGCTATACTTATGGTAACTGGCCCAGGCGAACTGATACAGGGCATTAGCCTTATACATATAACCAATATCATTAAGTTCCAGGGAAGGCGATTTGTAAGTACTTCCGACCTGGAACTGGAAATTGCCATTGCCGCCTTTGCCGAATTCCAGGGTAGCCCCTGTTCCGGTGAGGGAGGTCAGGGTGGAGTCAACTTTTAATGATGGACTGCCGGGCCGCTGAAACAGATGTTCCTGACTGGTTTGCGTATCCGTGATCGCCTGTCGGGATCCTATAACATGACTGAAGATCATATTGCCCGATACATACCACGTTTTTTTATTCCAGTTATGAATGAAATCAAGCCCGCCGGTATAGGCCGATCTTCGGAGGTAATTCATTTCGGGCGATTGTATATCGCGGTTAACAGCGGTAACGATACCGCCCACCTGGGTATTTCCCTGATTATAATCCTGAAGAATACGGGTTTCAAAATAATTGGTAAGCGGCTCGACCACCTCGGTTCTTTCACTGTTGCCGTCACTTATTTTTGCCACCTCCTTTTTTGTCACGCTTTCCAGTACG
Source organism: uncultured Roseivirgaceae bacterium (assembly GCA_964395765.1). Lineage (GTDB taxonomy): Bacteria > Bacteroidota > Bacteroidia > Cytophagales > Cyclobacteriaceae > DATDPY01. The sequence continues at coordinate 22,284 of CAYNCU010000036.1, forward strand.
CCCACCGACATTCCTTTCTGGCTTTTGCCGGTAATTTTCATGGCACCGAGAATGGTCGTGTAATCGGGAACCTTGGAATATTCATCGTCTGTCAGGGTAGGGGATCCCTGTGGACTATGGCCTATTCTCCTCGAATAAAACAAATCGTCGGAATTAAAATCACCCCATGCAATGGACTGTGAAACCGGGTAATCGAGAATATTATTGGATTCCACAAAAAAAGGACGCCGTTCAGAAAAATAATTCTGGAAACCCGTAAGGTTAACCACGGAAGGGTCGGCTTCCACCTGCCCGAAATCCGGGTTCACCGTAAGATCGAGCGTAAAATTACTGGTCAGGCCGATCTTTGCATCCAGTCCCGCGTTGACTGATTTCGATAAGCCGGTGGCAAATGGATTACCCACGATCTTTTTTGACGTTTCAATTTTTCCCGATACATAAGGCATGATCTCCAGCTGTTTCTGGGGCTTTAAACCTTCCAGGCCATGCAATTCACCGAATAAGTGTACAAATCCGGGGGAATCGTGCGGAATATATTGCCACATGGAAGTTTCACCCGTTCTGAACACACCACGTAAAACTTCAATTCCCCAGGTCTGATCCTTTTTTTCGGGAAACCGTAACTGGCTTAACGGGATCCGCATTTCGGCCACCCATCCTTCCGAATCAATCGTTGTTTTTACATACCAGACAGGGTCCCATGAAAAATCTTCATTGTTAAAATCATTCGTGATGTAGGCATCGCTGATGACGCCGGCTGCATTTATATCAAATTCAAATGCGGTGAGATGGTCGAAATAACTGTCGATAAATATTCCGGTCCAGTCGCCGTCAAGGTTATCCCTTCGCACCAGGCGCTTGACGATTTTACCGGGTTCCGTATCATAACACCGGATACCCACATAAAGATTCTTGTCATCATATAAAATTTTAAAAGCGGTTTTTTGTGAAGGCTTTTTCCCCTGGTCAGGCTGGAATTCGGTGAAATCATTTCCCCATTTCACCTGTTTCCAGGCTTCATCATTCAGCCGTCCGTCAATGACCGGGGGAGTTCCCTCGACTTTTGACGTATTATAAACTCTTTTTTCAATAACGGAATCAGCATAGGGTCGGGCGCAGGCATTGGCATATACGGAAATTAAAACTATTCCTGTTAGTATGACTCTTGCCAGACAGGTTTTTTGCATAGTTTCAGTTGTTGTGCCCTAATTATTGTGGTAAAGTCAACTCATCTTATTAGTAGACTCAAGAATCACCGGAAAAGTTGCATGGAATTGTTAAATTAATATTGAAATAACGGATAAATAATCTCAATTGTATAAATCTGCTTTATTATCATATAAAATCCGTAGGATAACTTTCTATCGGATGAACCGGTAACTCAATTTAATGAGGAACACATTCCCGGGATATATATCAAACAGTCTGCCGGTGAGATTTCCGAATGAATGGTCTTGAAGAAGATCGGATCCTGTCCGTGCCTGGGTCCAAACCAGGAACAAAGTAGAACCTGGTTTATATTCCCAACGGACTACCATATTGGAGTTGAACTGGACATAGTCAAAATCGGGATTATCAAAAGAGAAATCCGTTGATCCGTCATTATTTTCATCGATGGAATATTTATTTTCCTCTCCATTGAATATCACCTGTCCGGGAGTAAACTGAACGAACCTGTCCTGCAGGAGGGCAGCTTTCGGATCCGTGATGTTTTTAAAATCATTATAAGTGCCCTTGGAAACAAAGGGAGAGCCGTAATATTGGATGGTAAGGTTAGGGGTAATGTTTATATTAATTCTAGCCGTTAAACTGGCTGTATACTGATTCAGATTGCCAATAATATATCTTGGATTTTCAGGATCCTCAATATTGGCGA